>JAWLDZ010000063.1:0-14530 GCA_041686355.1 Spirochaetaceae bacterium | reverse complement strand
GATAGCTGCTCAAACCGCTCGCGGATACCGGCAATCAGCAACTGTTGCCGGGCTGCGCGCCCGAAATCGGAACTCGTGTTCCGGGATCGTGCGAGGGCCAAAGCCGCCGAACCATTGAGCTCTTGTTCACCCGCAGAGAAATACAGCATCCGCCATTCATCGCCTTTACGATAGTACATTGACGGATCGAGCAATTCCGTCTCAAGTTCGACATTAATCGTGCCTAGGGCATCCACAATATCCGCAAAACCTTCCGTGTCCACTGTCACATAGTGATCAATCGGCACACCGGTTATTCGACTTACCACATCAAGTAAAGCAGCAGGTCCTTTCGCAGTATACAGCTGATTGATTTTCTGCCCTTCGAAGTAAATATCTCTGGGAACACTGACCATAGAAATCATTTCCGGACTCGCCTGCACAAGCATAATCGTATCCGTTAAGGCATCATTTTTTCCCAGCAGTAAAAATCGAACAACCTCTTTTTCAGCAACCGACGGCTTACTTTGGTAAAGCCTCCATGTATCCTCACTGTTCGGAGCCTCCAGTACTATCTCCCCCTGTTCCGGCCTCACAGATAAGATCGCCACCACATCTCCATCCTCGCTTTTCAGACGGATCTCATCGGCATCTTCCCGGTGAAAACTTAAACCACGGTCCTCTGCATATCCCCGAAAGCCCTTATCATTTAGGAGCTTTTGGAGTCGTTCTTGGAGCGCTTCTTGGACTCGGCGCAATTCCTCTAGCGGGTCGTAATCCTGTAGAGCCTCCAGAAGCCCCTCCGCGAATTGTTCATCATTCTTAAACGGCTGGCCGTCAATGCGATATTCTCCCTGTTCAGCATCAGCTGCTGCTCGAACAATCACCACGCCATCAGGATTGGTAAATCCTAATCTCAAAATGAACTCATCTAGGACTATCCGGGTAGGACGCAAATCTCGTGAGTCTAAAACTGCAGACAGCTCCTGATCCTCTAATAACTGTTCTAACTGTCCTTTCATTCTCTTTTCGGTAGAGATTATCTTATCGAGCTTATCCCGTTCGGCAATAATAAACTCTCGCGCCCGACTCTCTCCTGGAGCAGTACGTAAGGTGTTTTCAAGGGAGCTCACAATTCTCACTGTACCCCTGGCCGGCTCTCCGTCAATGCTAAAACAGCGCCTCCCCTCTGTCCAAAGGGATCCATGCAGCTCTCCTTCATTGCGGAACTCAAGTCCTGTTCCTTCTACCAATGATACTTTGCTATCTGTTGAAATCAGTTTCTCAAACCACTGCACTGCGGTCTCTCTATTTCGCCCTTCAAGCAGTTCTTCCAGTCCTCCCACCGCATTTTCAAACATTTCTACATCGGAGCGGGAATTTTCACTCTCTTCGGATCTCTCTCCGGCAAATTGCTGCTCAATACGTTGTTCTAACGAGCTTACTCTCCACCAGTTGGTGAGGATAAGCGTCGTCAGACCAATGAGTAACAGCACTGCTAAACCAAATATGACGGTCTTCAGTTGCTTGCCCTTGAACTGTGGGGGGAAAATCTTTTTTTGCATACACACTCTCCAGGCTAGAGAGTATAGCCCATGACCGACTCAGCTGTCGAACAGAAAAATGGCCGCCCATCCAGTTACAACTAAATGAGCGACCGGTGTGCTCGACTTCACTTAAGACCCTGCTAAAAAGCAGCTTCGTACAGCTCATCCACCCTTGCCCAGTTAATCACATTGAAAAAGTTTTCAATGTACTCGGCCCGCCTATTTTGATATTTGAGGTAATACGCATGTTCCCATACATCAAGACCAAGAATCGGTGTAAGCCCCTGGCTGAGGGGTGAATCCTGGTTAGGGGTACTGAATATCGTTAGTTTTCCGTCACTGTCTACGGTCAACCAAGCCCAGCCGCTGCCGAATCGTTTCTTGGCTGCTGTCGCAAACTCGGAAACAAACCCAGAATACCCGCCAAAGGTCTTTTGTATTTCATCGGCAATTTTGGCTTGCGGTTCACCGCCCCCATCAGGACTCATTATCCGCCAAAACAGGCTATGGTTAAAGTGTCCACCGCCGTTGTTGCGAACAGCGCTGCGAATATCCTCCGGCAGCTTATCAAGCCCTGCCAGCAGCTCTTCAATCGACGTCTCGGCATAAGAGCTCCCTTCCAGGGCCTTGTTCAGCTTTGTGGTGTACCCTATATGGTGTTTATCGTGGTGTATCTCCATAGTCCGGGCATCGATATATGGCTCGAGGGCATCGTATGAATATGGTAAATCCGGTGTTACAAAGGACATAAAAACCTCCTTACATGATATTTCATTACTAATTTACTAATGTTTATATTTTTTGAAAAGAGGTATATACTAATTTTTTTTTACTTTCAACAGCCCTCGTGTTTCCTTTGCTGACAAGCTAAACCCTTTACCTACTCCTCCAGCAGCCTCTTCCAGGTTGGAGAATCGTTGCCCAGCAGAGCGGCAAAGGCATTCTGGAGTCTAAGGACATCCCTCTGAATCTCCTCATCCGATTTTCCCTGCAGTGGTAAAAACCCTCCGGCGGTTCGATCGTGCCCCCCTACATGATCCGGGTTCAAGGGCAACTGCTTGATAAGCTCTCCGGCATTTTTCCGACTTCCCACAGTACGAATCGAAAGTATTAGACTCTGTTTATAGCAGCCGGTACACAACACCGCGCCTATTCGCTCATGCTTCAGGAAAAAGTCCGCCATCTCGGCCACAATTTCCGGGTGCCAGATAGTAGTCAGATGAGCAACAATGATGTTTCCATGCACAAAGGCATTATTCAGGGCATTACCCAGTTGCTTAAAATAGTAATGGGGCAAATTAGCATTAATTATTTCTGACAAAGTTCGAATGCTGGCCTGGACATAGACCGAAAGATAAGCCTTTATATCCTCCCGAGCAGCCTCGCGGTACATATTCTGTGTTTCCGAGGAGATGGCGTAAGCCAGGGCAGTTGCAATTTCCGCCGGCATCTTTACATCAGCCGCTTCCAACCATCGTATTAGAATCGTGGCAGTGGCACCGATCTCCGGATCAATAACCACCAACTTAGCCTTCGTGTCCTCCCGTCGAGGATGATGATCAATGACAATATCGCAGTCCGAATCGGCATCCAGTACGTTATTGCCGGCACCTGGCTGCGAGTCGACCAGGGCGATACAGTCATATCGCGACAGCTTAATACGGTTGTACTCTTTGAGCGTAATGTTCAGTTTTTGTACCATCGCCCGGTTTTCCGCCCGGGCGATAATCCCGCTATAGGCAATACTGGAGTTTACTCCAAAACACTGCTTTACCAGCAGTTGCAGCGCTGCCGCTGATGCAATGGTATCCGGGTCAGGATGGGTATGGGTGATAATCAGCAGTTCCCGCCGCCCCTCAACCACCTCCCCCAAACGCTCTACCAATTCAGTTGCTTTGGGGTTTTTACTCGTCTCTTTTTGTTCAGCCATTCACATCTCCCTCATTGACAGTGTTACAGTTTACAGCCCAAGAGTCAAAGCCAGATAAGGCTACACTAAAGATCGCTCACTCCGGCAGCTGCAGAGGCTCACGCCCCGACCGTCGGCGGATCCAATTGATGCCGTGCTGTATACGGGGGTATTTTACCAACCCTAGTTCCAGCCGCCGTTTGCCCGGAAAATTCATCAGCATTAAACCAATAAACATTGTCAGCAGGCCCTGACCGGGGATGAAAAGCATTACAAACCCAGCCGCCAGGAGTACCACTCCAGCTCCATTTTTTAGGACCAGCATCACCAGTCGAATTGCAGGATGCCGCTTAGCAAAACCGTAGGGCTCCGACTTCTCATGCAGAAAATAGTCTTGTGGAATCGATACGATCAGCAGGGGCATCGCCAGAATTGTCCCCACAAACAGCAGCAGAGAACCTCCGCCGATCAGGGCAAACAATCCAGTATGTTCACTGAAAAGTGCAACTGTCCATTGGAAAAGCTGTTCTATCCGGTACATGCTATATTTTAGCATATTGCATAGGCCAATGCAGCAATCTCAAGCAAAAACGACATGCATCAATTTTGATGAAAACGAACGTATGTGCGAGTTAACATATATAGCTGCTGTTGCTATGCTTGTCTTCCAATCTTTTCAGCAGCTCACAGCTAAAAATCTTTAGGAAGAGTGGCTCAATTTACATGTATCGAACCGCTTCACAGGTAGTACTATTATGAAAATCAGAACGAAGATCCTACTACTGGTTTTTCTCATTATCATTATCACTGTAATATCTCTGTTGTTTTTATTTCGAACCGTCGAGAGTTTTCAAAACTCAATGGTAGAAATCAGCAAAACTCGTTTGATCCGTTCGGAAAAAGAAAAGCTCGAATACCTCACATTGTCGATAAAATCAATACTCAGCTCTGAACTGCTCAAAGCAACCGGCGATCGGGAGGCCGAACAGGCGGTCCTTAAGACCGTTGCTAAAATAACCGAGAGTGCTAATTACTCCCGGAGGGGTTTCTTTTTTATATTGGATAATTCCGGAACCTTTATTGCCCATGGTGAAAATCCGGAATTAAAAGGGACCGATGCCTCAGACTGGGAAGATGCACGCGGGACAAACTACATTGAAGAGTTCATTGCCCAGGGTCGCAAAGGCGGAGGCTTTGTTGAGTACTATCAGCCACCCGCTAAAACCGATACTGAAACCGCTACGGTTGAACATATAGTAACCTTCATCGCGCCTCTATCAGATGTCGGGGTCATTGGAACCAGTTTTCATTACTCAGAAATGTTCTCGGGTATGGAAGAACTGGAGAAAAAAATCGAGCAAAACAGCAGTAGAATCAAACACTTTATTTACTCGCTAATACTCATCTTAAGTCTCTCATCAATTATAATCTCAACACTGCTTGCCCACCGCATCACCAAACCGATTACGCTTATTACTCGACGTCTGAAAGAAATCGCCGAAGAGGAAGCGGATCTTACTCAAAGTATACAAAGCAGTGCAAAAGATGAAACCCGCGAAATGGTTACCTACTACAATCATTTCTTATCAGCCTTAAGAACTATTATTTCTCATATAAAAACAACAGTTGGTGAGTTCAGTGAGCTCACCAACAATATAGAAGCTACTGGCCATGAAACTGCCGCTGCTACCCATCAGATTTATGCTAACGTTACTCATTTGAACAAACAAATCGACAATGCCCATAGCCGGGTGACGGAAGCGGTGCAGGAGATTCACGGGGTAAACAAAGAGTATGCGGGCTTACAAGAAATAGTGGACAATCTAACTAATTCCGCATCGGAAGCCCGAGAAATATCCGACCGCACATCCGACCGAATGGCACAACTCTCCCAGGAAACCTTTAACCAACAGACCACGGTTTCTCAGCTTCGGGAGGCCGCACACACCGGCGAGAATCTGGCCTTTCAAGTCCAGGAGCAGACCGACACAATCAACCGACGTGCCGGAACTATATTAGAAGTGGTAGAGATCATTAAAGATATTGCCCAACGAACCGACCTCCTCTCAATGAATGCCTCAATACAGGCAGCTCACGCAGGCGAACAGGGCCGGGGCTTTTCGGTCGTGGCTGGGGAGATAAGAAAACTCTCGGAACATGCCAACGAGAGCACCGGTAGAATCGAAAATGAAATCCTGGCGATAACCGAACATATCAAAGACACCGATAACGCCTCTAAAAGTAACTGGGAACACTTTAAGCAAATTGCTTCCACCATCAACGAAGTCGAAGCGTTCCTTAGCCAACTGCTGGAGGCACTCCAACAACTGGACTCGGAGAGTGATACTATCACCAATTTCGCAGCCACTATTGAAACTCAGTCTTCTGCCCTGAACGAAGTAAGTGGACACACCGCTGAGAGTATGCAGAAACTCATCAGCGGACACCAGCAACTGCGGGAGATGATAGAGACAATCCATTCAGGCACCGACGAAATAGAGCGCGGCAACAAGGAGGTCTCTGACGGCAGCACTAATCTGTCCGACATGATCCAAAAATCAGTAGAACAGCTTCAGCGCCTTTCCGAGGAAATAGAGCGGTTTAAAGTATAGAGCCTCTATCTCCTCACAGTGACAAACAGCCCCAGGACAAGTCCTATTAGACTATAAGGGCCGATAGGAAGTATTACCAAAGCCCCCGCCATAAGTATGATAAGGCGACGCCACAAGTTGAGCTCTCCCCTCCAATATCGCATAAAGCCCGCCGAAAGCAGCACAATGCCAAGCATAGTTTTACCCAAACCTAATAAGCCTGAGCCTGTACTGCCAAGAAGAATCAGCGATGGGTCATAGATAAACAGAAAGGGCAGCAAAAAGGCGGCAAAACTCAGTTTCAGCGATATTTTAGCCGTAGTTACCCAGTTTGCATCCGCCATCCCGGCGGCAATGTACACCGCCCCGCAGATGGGCGGCGTGATCGCCGATAGAATCGCAAAATAGAACACAAACAGATGCACCGCCAGAACCGGAAGTCCAAACTCCATCAGGACCGGGCCTCCGACTACCACCGCCATAATGTAGGCCGCCGTGGTCGGCACCTCCATCCCGAGAATGATGCTGGTAAGTGCTATCAGCAAAAGCGTAAGCAGCAGATTTCCCTGACTGAAGGAGAGTACCGACGAGCTTATCTTTACTCCCAGTCCAGTCATGGCAATTACCGCTATGATAATTTGAGCACTGGCGGTAATTGCGGCTATCAAGGCCGCCTGTCGGGCGCCGCTGCGTACTGCTCCTCCGAGCCGCGGCCAGGCGGCTCGAATATCAATACGCCAATCTTCAGAGATAAAGGCCAGAATCAAGGTAGACATGGTCGCCCAGAAGGCGGCATACTGCGGCGTGTATTGCATCAACAGCCAAATAATCAGCACGGTGAAGGGAATCAGAAAAAAGCCGCTGGCCTTGAGGGTATCCCGTCCTGAGGGGATTTCACTCGCCGGAAGGCCGACATAGCCCTCTCGCCGACTGTAAAAGTGTATACCGATCCCTATTGCAAAAAAGTAGAGAAATGCAGGAATCAAGGCGTGATATGCGACCTGTAGATAGGGTGTTTCAGTCAGCTCAGCCATCACGAAGGCCCCCGCTCCCATAATCGGCGGCATAATTTGCCCCCCAGTACTGGCCACCGCCTCCACCGCGGCAGCCATCTCCGGTTTGTACTTCAACCTCTTCATCATGGGAATAGAGAAGGATCCTGTGGTAGCCACATTCGCGCTGGCACTACCCGATACCGAACCAAACAGGGCACTTGAGATGGTGGCCACCTTTGCCGGCCCGCCGGAAAAACGGCCGGCCAGCTTTATAGCCAGGCGCATAAAGCCGGTCCCGCCACCGGTAGCAAAGATAAACGCCCCAAAGAACACAAAAATAGCGATTACATTGGTACTTACCCCTACCAGCAAGCCCCACAGTCCGCCGGTCGTGAGGAAGAGCTGGCCCGAAAGTGTCATCAAATCGTATTTAGGGTGACCAAAGGTCCCCGGAATCAAATGTCCGAACAAGGCGTACAACAGAAAGATCAAAGCAATTATTGGCAGAGTTGGTTTGATCATTCTACGGGCCGCCTCCAAGATGAGCGCAATTAAAATAAAAGTCGCAGCCACCTGCCAGTTCCCACTGGGAATTCCATACTGATGCACAATCTGCGGATAATCAATAAACACATAGATGGTAACCATCAGTCCTAATAATGCAAGAAGGGAATCTAGTACCATTCTCCATTTTGGAAGCCGGCCCTGTTTTTGCTCGGTAAAAGTCTCTCCGAGAAAAATCAGAATAAAGGCAAAGGCCAAATGCAGCGCCCTGGCACGTAGTGCCGGGAGAAACGCATACACCGGTAGTACCAGTTGATACAGTGCAAAGAGGAGCGCGGCTCCGAAAACGAAGCCGCGCACACCTCGGTATACCGAGTCTACTCTCATAATCTTAGCCGTTTATCGCATACCAGGATCAACGTCAAAGCCAATCTCGCGGTAGTAACGCAGTGCACCAGGATGCAGGGGCGCTTTCATGGAATTGACATCCTGGATATTGATAAGCTTCATCGCCGGATGAGTCCCTTCCCATTCAGAACGATTTTCCCAAAATGCTTTTGTCAGTTTATACGCAGTATCCTCGGAAAGGTCCTTTGTGCTGTAAAGAGCCACAGGTAAACTGATAGTATTCACATCCTGATCCACCCCCTTATAAAGGCCGGCGGGAATAACGGTTCGAGTGTACTGGTCACTCACCTTTTCGTAGTCTGCATCGGAAAGCTCGAGAATACGCACATCAATGGTAGAAGCGATCTCCTGTACCATCGAGGCGGGAGGTGTGCTGGAGGTTCCAAATCCGACTGCTCTTCGGTTTCGCACAGCCCGGACTCCCTCACTCAAGTCCACGGTCAGCAGGTTGATATCATCGTAAATCCCTTTTGATTCCAACACTGCCCGGGTGATACGCTCGCCCGCCGAACCGGCACCGCCTGGAATAAAACGCTTCCCCGTCAAATCCTCAAGGCTCTCTACTCCGCTGTCTTTGCGAACAACCCAATGCATCACCAAGCCCGGGATCGGCCATAGGGAACGAATCTTTTCGTAGCCTCCCTCGCTGAACTGCCCCTTAGCGTTTATTGCTTCCTGCACCAAAGATGGGGGCGAGGTAAACAGAAAATCCAGTCGCACCCGCGCCATCTTGACGTTTTCCACCGACCCGGCACTCGTTTCAACTGTAACATTCGAGCCCGTAGCATGCTTGTTCAATGTTTCAGCTATACCAACCGCAAAGGCGTAGTAAGTTGAAGTCTGACGGGCACTCTTTAAGCTCAGATTTTCGGCGACAAGCGTACCTGTAGATAGAAACACGATGAGTAAAAAAATTGCTGCTCTTTTCATAACACGTCCTTTCTAAGTTCTAAAATTGATTCTAATTTACGGAGAAACTACTGACTCATTAGTCAGTAGTAGTAGCTGATTAATATATCAGAGGCAAGAATAGATGAAAAAAGAGATCCTGTCAAATCAGCACTACTAGCTTAAGCGGTTCCCATTACGCGATCGTGATTTCTTCGCTGAGAAACACATCCTGAATGGTCTGCAGCAGCTCGATGCCGTCATTCATGGGACGCTGGAAGGCCTTGCGGCCGGAGATGAGCCCCATGCCTCCAGCTCGCTTGTTAATTACTGCAGTGCGTACCGCCGCCTCCAGGTCGCCCTTGCCTTTTGAGGCTCCTCCGGAGTTAATCAGCCCGGCCCGGCCTGCATAATTGTTGATTACCTGATAGCGGGTACGGTCGATGGGGTGGTCTCCGGAAAGCTCGCTGTAGACTCGGTCGTCGGTTTTTCCAAACTTAA
Organism: Spirochaetaceae bacterium; assembly: GCA_041686355.1. Taxonomy (GTDB): domain Bacteria; phylum Spirochaetota; class Spirochaetia; order DSM-16054; family Sediminispirochaetaceae; genus DSBN01. Next base: position 5,208 of record JAWLDZ010000063.1, on the reverse strand, counting down.
GGGCTTTGTAACCACCGTCGGTGGTGGGCTGCTTCTGCTTGATGATATCCGCTTCAATTGTTACCCCCAAGTGGTTGGCTTGGCCGGTGAGATCAGCGGCTGTATGGTAGTCGTCGTCTTTGGTCTTGAAATCCGGGTTGCGCAGATAGCACCACAGTATGGTTACCAGTCCGCGCTCGTGGGCATACGAAAAGGCATCGGAGATCTCCTCTATCTGCCGTTGGCTCTCCTCGGAGCCGAAATAGATGGTAGCACCTACTGCAGCTGCACCCATATCAAAGGCCTGATCCACATTGGCAAACAGTATTTGATCGTGGCTATTGGGATAGGAGAGCAGCTCGTTGTGGTTGATTTTCGCAATAAAGGGAATTTTGTGGGCATACTTGCGTGCCACAGACCCTAGCACTCCTAAAGAGGAAGCCACGGCATTACAGCCGGCCTCATGGGCAAGCTTCACTATGTTCTCAGGGTCGAAGTAGATAGGGTTGGGGGCAAAGGAAGCGCCCGCACTATGCTCTATCCCCTGATCAACCGGCAGCACCGACAAATACCCGCTGCCGCCCAGGCGGCCATGGTCAAATAGGCATTGCATATTACGCAGCACCGCCGCGCTGCGGTCAGAGTCCTTCCACACCCGGTCGACAAAATCCGGTCCCGGCAAATGCAGGTTATCCGCCGAGTATTTTGCCTTATAGCTAAGTAGATCCTGCGCTTCATTTCCTAATAGAGACTGTATCGAAGTATTCATAACATCCTCCTTCTTCTACAGTACAAAAATATTTCACTGATTGCAAAAAATAGTCAGAGCACATGATTCTTACATATCATTGAACAGCGCTGTCCATCTGTGTTTCCCCCTCGACTTAGACCTCTTTATCGATAGCTTTGATAATATTTCGTGGCGGTGTACGTTGCTGTGTGGTACTATTGGATATGAGGCACAAAGAGAAAAAAGTAAAAAATACGTTATGGCAGCGGCAATTTCTAATAATCGCCGGCATAGTTGAACTGATCTTTTGTATCCCTGCGCTTCTGTTCACTCTTTTTTTCGGATATCAGGGCTTTATCGCCGGCGAAATGGGAAACATGATAGGTTTATTTTCCATAGCAATTGGCATATTTTTGCTTCCCTATGTTGCAGCCCGTGCAACAGCTGTGCATGGCCTCATAAAACGGAAGCGTTGGGCCGCTGTAGCTTGTATTATTCTATCGGGACTCATTTTTCTGGGATCTTTCTTTTCAGTCATAGACTTTCCCATTTTATCCGGCGCGGTCCTGATCTACACCTCTTTTTCAATATGGGCTGCAGTTAAGTACTTAAAATATGCCACTTAAATAAACCGGATAAACTTAAGTTTGAATTTTCTGAATCCGCACTTTCTTCCCCCCCTATCAAGACCAATAATCGCGGTAAGTGCTATAAGTCAATGGTCTATGATAAGTCTGTATGTGCTGTTAGCCATCACTCTTCTTGCCGCAACCTCACTCTTTTACTCCGGCTGGCGGAATGGAATAACTCCCATGCCCAGCTCCTGCAAAGCCAAGGAAGCCATAGTCAGAGCCACGGTCGAACATACCGGTCCAGTAATTATCAGCAACACCTTCGCCTTGCCTGACCGAACACCCGGCCGGCCGTATACAGTCGGGTGACGCATCCCTCTCTATTATTTATGTCTACCCTCCGGAGCAGCTCCGATAGATAGTCCTCTTCTAGCCCTCTTCACGACTGAAGAGGGCCTGGATATCCTCCGCCGAAAGCTCACGCAGCGCACCACCCTCACTTTGAATGAGCCTTTCGGACAGAGATCGCTTTCTTGCCTGCAAACGCCTAATTTTCTCTTCGATGCTGCCCTTGGTTATCAAACGGTAGGCAATAACCCTGCCGACGCGGCCAATTCTGTGGGCCCGATCAATGGCCTGGGACTCCACCGCAGGGTTCCACCACGGGTCGAGCAGAAAGACGTAATCCGCCGCAGTAAGATTGATGCCTACCCCGCCGGCCTTAAGACTGATCAGAAAACAGGCCGCCCCTTCTGCCGCTTGGAATTCAGCAATTTGCCTATCCCGCTCATTCTGGGGGGTGCTTCCATCGATCCGCATTAGCTGCAGTCTACTTTCTGCCAAACGCAACTCCACCTCATCGAGCACGGAGGTAAACTGGGAAAAAATCAAGGCCTTGTTTCCTTCATCCCGCAATTCAACTATACGATCGTACAGTAAATCAAGCTTAGCACTCGGGATCATATTATATTCTGAATCCACCAAGGCCGGAAGAATTGCTGCCTGCCGCAGCCGCAGCATCGCCTCAAGCAATAATTCACCGCCATGCAGTATCCCATTTTTCGCCATAGTCTCCTTCACCTCCCGTTCGTACCTCTGTCGCAGCGATTCATAGACTCTGCTCTGCCTGCGGCCCGCCTCGGCATACAACACAAGCTCCTCCCGCGGCGGCAGCTCGGGTGCTACAGCCGCCTTTGTACGGCGCAGTATAAGGGGGCGGATGATCCGCTGCAGACTCGCTAGTGCGGTTTCAGATCCCTGTATTTCAATCTCTTCCCCATAGCGCCGGGCAAAGTTTGTCCGTGTACCAAGGATTCCGGGTATTAAGATATCGATGAGCGACCACAATTCAAGGGTATTATTTTCTATTGGAGTTCCGGTCAGGGCTAAGCGGTGCTGAGCCGGAATAGCAGCTATGGCCTTGCGGCGCTTCGCCCGTGGATTTTTTATGGCCTGAGCCTCATCCAGTATAAGGTAGTTAAAATCGGCCTCCTTCATCAACTCTGCATCACGGTAAAGGGTTGCGTAACTTACCAGTACGATGTCAGCTGTGCACAGCTGCTGCGGTGTACTGGCCCGCTGCGGCCCAGCATGTATTGAGGTACTAAACTGTGGGGTGAAGCGCCTACATTCACGCTGCCAGTTGCCAAGGGTACATACCGGACAGACCACCAGTGCCCGACACAGCTGTCCTTGCTCGTGAACTTTTGCTAAAAGGGCTAGTGCCTGGATAGTCTTTCCCAAACCCATATCATCGGCCAAACAGCCTCCGAGCTTATAGCTGTGCAAAAACCAGAGCCACGACAATCCACTGCGCTGGTATGGCCGAAGGGTTCCCCTGAAAGAGTCGGGAACCTCTGTCTCCTGCAGCTGTGAGAAGGAGTCCAAGCGCTCTTTCAAAGAGAAAAAATCCTCCAACCCCGGATGTCCGGGATTGAGCATATGTTCGACCAGAGCATCAAGAGCTGCAAAGTCTCGCCGACCAACCCTTTTATTTCCCACCGCTTGGCACAGCGCAGCCATGTCGGAGTCCGGCGGCAATACGTACAGTTCACCCCCGGCACGAACAATTCCCCTGGCAGGGATATCATCGAGGGGAATGAAATCATCCTTTATTTGAAATCCGGCTTCTGCCTTTAACCAGAACTCCCCGCTGCCGGTGATGTAGACCCCCGGAGTTCCCGGGGGACGATGCAGCTTCTGCCGCTCCAGCTGCAGTTCAAACCCACGGTCCTGTAACTCTTTTCCCAGACCTGACAGGGCATCGTAGAGTTCCTGGGAGCATTTGAAGTTCTCGCTGTCCATAAAAGAGTACTCATCGTCCAAATCAGTACCATTATGGTTCCGGATTGTTGAACGAAGGCTCCGTGCAAACTTGTCCTCAACTTGTGGATCAGTAGCAATGAACCACTGGAGACTATCCCCGGTGGAGTCTTGATCGCGCGCAGCAGCATCCTCCTCAATTTTGACGGCATCCCCAGAAACACCGGCCTCCTCCGCCGCTGCTTTGGCCTTTCCATAGAGTTTCTGGGGCCCCTTTAAAATCGTCCTTGCCTCTTCAAGAGTAAGCGGGATAAGCTCGTTTCCCCCGGGGGGGCGCAATTCCTTACCGCCATAGCGAAAGAGAAGCTGTATTTCGATGTAGGTGTCTTCTTCTATCCCCCCGCCTATCATGTGAAAATTTGCTATCGGTGTCGGAACCAGCGAAATTATACGCACATTTAAGGGAACCGGGGCAACCTCCACCAAACCGGAAAATCGGCTGCGGCAGAGATCGGAGAAGGTTCGGGCCTCGGCCGCGGTAAAGCCCGTCAGCATATACAGCATTGTGGCTGCCGCCTGTATCTTTCCCGGTTCAGCTTCCGGAATTTCCAGTTGAAACAGATGCCACAGGCTTCCAGTGGAAGGGGTAACTACCAGCAGTGCATCGACATCGTGTTCATATATAAGCTGCCCGGCATCAAACCTTTCACTGTAGTCTGTTTCATCGTAGAGTTCCAATATCGGCCAATAGTACAATTGCTGTTGGTACTGCCGCTCGAGACGCCAGCTAATACCAATTCGAATGATTCGCCGTGGCACCGCCGGCTGCTCACGATCTAAGCGACTGGGCCGCTCAAGATACAGCTCAACTGGAATTCCCATCGTGGCAGCCCCTCGACGGAAAGCCTCTGTACACCAATAACGACACAAACCAATCGCTCTGCTGCGGTAATCCGAAGGGGGGTAATCTGATGGGTCGCGCTCGGACCTTTGGAAATTGGCAGACCCGGCAATACGGCTCAGTAGTTCTTCTGAATCCTCATCACCCCGCCGTCGAAAAATACCGGGCTTAAACTCCACAATTCTTCCATCTGCACCGTTTTTACGCAGATACACTAGAACAGGCTCAATAAAAAGTTGTGTTTCCATCGTCTGCTGGAAATTCTGCACCCCGATAAGTCTAAAGGCAAGACGGAAACAAGCGGTTTCAGAACAATTACCAAGCCTCCGAGGGAGCATGAGTTCGGGAAAATATGGGTCCTCCACCGAGGAACCATACTCCTCCTGCAGGGGAGCATCCATCGGGGTTACATCTAAAATCTCCCCCGGCCGGTAGTCGTCCATAACTGGAGGCGATTGGATGGTATACAGAAGCGCTCCAATATGTTTACAGGGTTTATAATAGGAAGGGCAGCTGCACTCACCTCGCAGTTGAGTGCCCCTACGACGCAGCTCCACCCAGTACACAGCGTGTATCCCGACTACTTCCGCCCTAAACAGCTCCGGCGAAATCTTATGAAAAATGCACGAATTTCGGTGGTACAACCCGCGTGCTCTTTGCCTCAAGGCCGGGTTATCAAATAGCCGGTCAAGTTCAAACCGCGAAAGATAGCTTCGCCATTGCTCAAACGCATCTTGAGTTTCACATAGATCCATGATTCCCCC
>JAWLDZ010000062.1:0-14583 GCA_041686355.1 Spirochaetaceae bacterium | reverse complement strand
CCCCTCAAATCCGTTGCTGCTGATTGCTCTGGGATTTACCGTAGTGAGTTATCCAAAGTGGCTTAAATGGACTTTGCCTATTCAGGGAATGGTATTCGCGCTAACCTTGGTGTTTTTAATGGTGGCAGTGAGTATCGGGTTTGGACCTTTTTAGACATCACTAAAGCGAGCTATTTTAGGGAGCGCCGATGTGTAGGTCGCCGTAGAAATCTTCGACTATGCGTTGGTGCTCGAAGGCAAAGGGGAGGGAATGCATCTCTTCGCGGGTAAACCAGCGAAGCTCCTTAACCTCAGTCTCCTGCCGTTTGAGGGAACCTGTGGTATAGGCAACAAAGATAAGCGCCACCGCATGCCAATCCAATTCGTCGTAATATTCGGTATAGAAATTAAAAAAACTGTAGTTTATTACCTGCAGACCGGTTTCTTCGTGCACTTCGCGAACCATAGCCTTTTCTACAGGTTCGCCGTAATCTATATGACCTCCGGGGATGCACCAGCGCCCGGCAAAGGGTTCATTATTGCGCTGTTCCAGCAGCAATCTTCCATTGCTTTCGATTAATGCCCCCACTGTAGCCTTAACACAATAATGCCGGTTCTCACTCATGCAACTGGCCCTCTCTTTTTTGAAAAATTTAGATATTCCTTTTTTTCTACAATCTCTTTTAAGTGCTGGACTGTTTTCCAAACTTCAATGTAATTAGTATAAAGCGGCACCGGAGCTAATCTAATCACATTTGGATAGCGAAAATCCGGCACAACACCCCGCTGTTTTAAAGCTTCATTTATCCTGAGCGCCTCCGGGTGTTCTACGGCAATATGACCGCCCCTGCGCGCAGCCTCGCGGGGTGTCCCAATAGAGTACCCGCTTTCGGGTTCCGGGACAAGAGCATTCATCAGGTACATGAGATATTCAGTGAGCTGCAGAGATTTACTGCGAAGCTTTTCAATTCCCGCAGCCTGGTACAATTTCAGAGAGCCTTCCAGGGGAGCGGCGCTCAATAAATGGGGAGTTCCTATATGAAAAGCCCCCGCATCCGGAGCAGGCTCGAAGCTAAGTTTCATATCGAACTGACGCTCTTTGTTATACCCCCACCAGCCGGCCATAGCCGGTTCTGCCGGTAGATGCCGCTGGTTCACATATAAGCCTGCGGTGCCGCCGGGGCCGTTATTCATGTACTTGTAGTTGCACCAGAAGGCAAAATCAACCTGGTCCTTGTCAAAAGAATGGGGGACTGCGCCGATAGAGTGGCTGCAATCGAAGCCGATGATAATACCGCGTTCATGGGCAGCCTTGGTGAGCTGGTGGATATTGAGCAGTTGTCCGCTGCGGTAGAGAACCGCCGGAAAAAGTGCCAGTGCAACTCTCTCGTCCATGCCGGCGATGATAGCAGCTTCGCTTAGAAACCTGCCGTCGGTGCTTTTTACCAAGCGAAGCCGGGTTTCGGGGTCATGTCCAAGGGATTTGAGAATTGATTGAACCGCATAGATATCTGAAGGAAAGTTAAGCTCATCCATTAGAATAAGATTACGTGAGTCCATGGGCGCATAAAGACTGCGAACCAGAGCGTGCAAGTTCACTGTGGTAGAGGCAGTTATGGCGATCTCAGAAGGGGATGCGCCAACCAGGGGAGCCTCCATGGCGGCCAGGTGTTCACAGTAGTTGTACCAGGGGATCTCGGGCTCAAGCCACCCATTGATCCCCAGGCGCTTCCATTCGTCGATTACACGCTGCACACTCGCCTCTGCCTCTCGAGAGAGCAGGCCTAGGGAGTTTCCGTCCATATAAATCGTATTCGGCAGCTTATAAAAGTGACCACTAAATTGCTTTAACGTATCCTGTTGATCGAGCTGCTCGGCACACTCACGGCTAATATCGTATTTCATATAGATTTGAGTATAGCACTATCAGAGATCCAGTCAACAACTATTCTAATCCCTTTGGAGGGCCAAGTACCTCAGAAAGCACAATTGCCCGCTGCAGTTCGTTCAATTCTTGGAGCCTTGAAATGGCTGGAGAGCTGGGAAGGGCGGCCCGCTTGGTCCGGGCCGCTGTGGGAGCAATTTCAGTTCTTTGAGAGAGAGCCGCGCCGCCGGTATTCTTCATACCCTCAATAGGATTAAACTTTTCACCAAGCTGCTGTGTTGTATGCTGCTCCGTCGCTCTCGTTGGTTTATGGCTTTGTTTATGAGCCTTGACTTCTTCAGGAGTCCTTCCTTCGCTGAAGGATACCTCCGGTTCACTCTCTCGATCATGTGCGCGCAGACCTTCGAGCTGTGAGAAAAGACCCTTCGAACTCTTTTTGCCGGAGGCCGTTTTACCCCTCTTTTTCGCCTCCTTTGGAGAGGAGGGGGCTCTACGGTCTTTCTTAGCCTGGGCAAAGGCCATGGCCATGGGAAAGATGATGAACATCAAAAATACAAGAAAGGTAAACAGAGTTGCAATTGCTTCGCCGACCTGAGTCATTTTACTGCTCCTTACTGTTCCGGATTGCTGCCGCCTGGTTCTTCACCACTGATGCTTTCTCTCATGCTGGTATCGGCCTGCACATTTTTCATCCGGTAGTAATCCATGATACCTAAGTTGCCCTTGCGGAAGGCCTCAGAGATAGCTTTGGGTATTTCGGCTTCCTGCAACACCACCTTGGCCCGGTTTTCCTGTACCTGGGCTACCATTTCCTGTTCGCGGGCCTGTGCTGCAGCCCTCCGCTGTTCTGCAACTGCTTGAAACCGTCGTTTATCGGCCTCCGCCTGATCGGCCTGTAGTTTCGCCCCGACATTTTCGCCCACATCGATATCGGCAATATCAATAGACAGAATTTCAAAGGCAGTCCCCGCATCCAGACCTTTCTGGAGTACCGTGCGTGAGATTTGATCAGGGTTCTCGAGTACGTCCTTGTAGCTTTCGGAGGAACCGATAGTAGTCACTATTCCTTCACCTACCCGGGCAATAATAGTCTCTTCCTTTGCACCGCCGACGAGTCGTTCAATATTTGCTCGTACAGTTACGCGGGCCTTCGCTCGCAACTGAATCCCGTCTTTGGCCACGGCATCGATGGTGTTCCGACCCATTTCCGGATTGGGGCAGTCAATGACTTTTGGATTTACACTTGTTTTAACCGCATCCAACACATCGCGCCCCGCCAGATCGATTGCAGCTGCTTTTTGGAAAACAAGGGGGATACTGGCTTTATTAGCAGCAATAAGCGCTTTGGCCACTCGCAGCACATCGCCTCCGGCTAAATAGTGAGTTTCGAGAAGATCACTGTCAATATCAATACCTGCTTTCGTCAGCATAATCCGGCTGTCGACAATTATCTTCAGCTTCACCTTTCGAATCCACATCCCGACCAGTCGGGCCATTGAGATATGTGCCCCGGAGAGCAGGGCCCGGAACCATAAACTAAAAAACTTAAAAAAGAAGGCGATAAAAACTAGTAATACAATACCAATGAGCACATACAATACGATCATTGCCATTACAGGTCTCCTTTCCGCACCACGATGCGGTTTCCTTCAGTATAGCGTACCCGGATGGATACACCTTGTTCTATAAACTCGCCGTCAGTAACGGCACTATAACGCTTCCCATCGATTATAACCGACCCGGCCGGTCGAAGGGGTGTTTCTGTAGTCCCGGTTGCATCTTTAAGCTCATGGTATTGATGCTCAGTGTGACTTGAATAGCCGGTCTCCGGGGATTGGTTCTTTGATAAAATGAGGCGACGTCCCATAAATGTACGGGGGAAGTATTTAAAATAGAGAATGAAAATGCTTGGGATGGCGATAAAGGCAGCAATCATAAACAGAGACCCTGCTAAATTTCCCTGGGTTTGGAAGGTACGCACGATAGAGGCAATAATGCTGCCTAAACCGACTAATCCAATTATCCCGCCGGCGGGGACAAAGAGCTCGATAATCATAGCTGCAATTCCTACAATCGCCAGAGCGATTATTGCTATCATTGTCCAACTTCCTCCACAACAATCCGGTTTCCTCTAATGGCTACAACTGAAACCTTTGTATCTGCTTCGATCCAACGTCCGTCAGTTACTACAGAGTAGGTCTCGTCGCCTACCGCGATTTTTCCGGCAGGCCGCAGGGTAGTGAGGACAGTTCCTGTATCGCCAATGTGTAGATCTGAGTACTGTGGGCTTGGAGAAGTCTGTGCATAGGCTGTACCGCTTCCCGTTTTAGGAACTGAAGTTGTTTCAGAGCTTGCTGTCTCGAGGTTTGCAGGGCTGCCGGGGCTGTTAAGGATTAATCTTTGAAACAGGCGGATTCGCGGAAAAAACATCATTAGAATTCCCAGTAAGAGAAACGATGCCGCCAGAGTGCCGAACACCAACAGCAGATTTCTGGTGAATATCTCCATCTGCCACTGGTTATCGGGAAGTATAAATTCCTGCCTGGAGAGCACCAATCCGATGGTCATAAAAAATAATCCGCTGATACCGGCGACGCCGAAGCCGGGGATGAGGAATACTTCAACTATCAAAAGAATTACTCCGGCTAAAAAGAGAAGCAGCTCGATTGAACTGAGGGTCCCCAACAGTCCGCTCGAGACAAAAATCAGGGCAAAGGCGGTGAGTGCTACCGTTCCGGGAATTCCGAAGCCGGGGCTTGATATTTCAAGATAGAGGGCCAGAAGCCCAATCGTGAGCAACATGCTGGTTACTGCCGCACTGGTGAGAAGATGCACCACTTGGTCGGCGGAAGAGGGCTCAATGCTCATGATAGTGTTGAGTTCCAGGCGTTCCTGTAATGCATCCAGGGTTTCGACAGAACCGCTGGAGATGCCGTATCGCTCCATTTCACCAGCGGTTAGGGTAAGCAGTTTTCCGGAGGAACTAAGAGTAACAGCGTCCTCTTCTTCTCCCTCCGCCGTATCGCCGGTCTGATTCATTATAAAACGGTAGCCTTCTTCCTCACTGATTACCTCTAACTCTATGTCCTGGTCCACCATGGCAAGGGCCACCTCGGGAGGGTAACCGTTTTTCTCGGCAAGTGCGGCCAGCTGGGTTCTTACGGCGCTGACGGTTTTTTCGCCGGCCGGCTGCATCCCCTCTGAGGTTTGCTGCACGGGTGCCGCTGCTCCTACCGAAGTACCGGGAGCCATATAAATTGAGTTGCTGGCAAAGCTTATTAGTGCTCCGGCGGACCAGCTGACACCGACAGTTTCCGGTTCCGCCGGGATATACGCCACTGTATGCAGTTCACTGAGCGAACCAATCAGGGTGGCGATTTGCAGGGCGGAGTCAACTCGCCCGCCAAAGGTATTGATACTAAAGATAATGTGGGAAACTCCGGCTTCGCGGGCTTTCTCGATTGACCGTCGCAGGAATACTACCTGGAAGGGGTCAATTTCCCCCTCTATCGGGATAAGTGCGGCATCATAGCTTTTTTGCTGTGACCATACAAGCGGGTTAATACATAGTAAGGTCAGCAGCAATAGAAAAGTACTTCTCATAGCAGCATTCCCTCTCTGTAATAAATGGTGTATCTATTTATCCTGAATGTCAAACAAAACTTTAAACAGGCAGCGCTCCAGAGAGTTTGGTCATTTCATTATTGTCTGCTCTTTTGTATCTCTCCGGCCACAATTTCGGAAGAGATGAGGGTCATTGGAACGCCTACCCCGGGGTGTGTATAATGGCCGGTATAGTAGAGCCCTTGGACCTTTTTACTGAGGTGAGGGGGGCGGAATACTGCGGTTTGGAAAAGGGTATGGGCCATGCTAAGTGCGGTTCCCTGATAGGCGTGATAGTCAGCCTTGAAGTCACGGTGACTGAAAATACGCCGCACATTCTGCTGTACCCGAAGGTCCTCTCCGGTAATTCTGGTGATGTGGTCCAGCACGTGTTCGGCATACTCTTCACGTTTTTCATCCGTGTCCTCCAGTCCGGGGGCGACCGGAACCAGCACAAAGACATTTTCTCCGCCCTCCGGTGCGGCCTGGGGGTCGGTTTTTGATATAACACTCACGTAAAAGCATGGATCCAGCGGCCATTCGGGGGACTCAAAAATGGTCTTGAAGTGCCTTGTCCAATCTTCCTCAAAATAGAGCGTATGGTGCTTAAAATTGGAGAGTTTTCTGTCCAAGCCAATGTACATAAGAAACATAGAGGGAGAGAGGGTTCGACTGCGCCAATAGCGGGGGCCGAAGGATCGGCTGGATGAGTTCAGGAGTTCCATCTCTGCATACGGATAGTCCCCGGTATATACCACGGTGTCGGCGGTAAGATGTTCATCGCCTACCATCACCCCTTCTATCCGCCCTTTTTTGCTTCGTATGGAAGTCACATCCGCATTAGTTCTAATAGTAACACCCTGTTCCCTGGCAAGATCGGCAAAACCCTTTGCCACTGCTCCCAGTCCGCCCATCGGATAATGAACCCCTAAGTCTATATCGACATGGGACATAATGGAGTACAGGGCTGGCGCTTTCTGGGGGCTGGTACCCAAGAATACCATTGCATACTCCAAGAGCTGCTTTGCACGGCGATCCTTAAAAAAACGGCTTACAAAGCGGTCCATCTGGTCCAGCACATTCAGCTTTAGTCCTTCTCTCATCATCCTTCCGTTGAAAAACTGAAAAATACTGTTGTATTCACGGTATAAGAACTGTTCCATCGCTACTTTATATTTATAGCGTGCCAGGTCCATGTAGGTGTCGAGTTGTTTCCCTCCGCCGGGCTCAAAGTAGTCAAACACCCGCTTTGTATTCTGATAGTCCGGGGTGATGTCGGCGAACTCTCCGGGGTTAAAAAATACCCTGTAATAGGGATCAAGTTCAGATAAGTGATAGTAATCGGAAACCTTACGGTCAAAATGGCCAAAAAATCGCTCAAAAACCTCCGGCATGAGGTACCATGAGGGGCCCATATCAAAGGTGAAGCCGGCATGTTTCCATAGGCGAGCCCTGCCGCCTATGGTTTCATTCTTTTCAAGCACAGTAACCTGCATTCCCTGCTTTGCAAGCAGGGCTGCTGTAGAAAGCCCGGCAAAACCAGCTCCAACAACTATAGCTGTCTTCGGCATCTCTTTTCTCCTACACTGATTATTATAGACTCTTTGGGCCATATTATCTTACAAAGGATAGGTAAATGCAAATGGAAACACAGCGGAAAGGGGCGGGTAAAGCGTATAAAAGGGTCGTGAAAAGCACGACCCTTTTGAAAAGTTTACGCAGGTGAGGATCTCTGAGGTTATACCTGAGGGTTAGAAGTAGTAGCGTGCACCTAAGCCTCCATTAAGCGCACCGTCCGTTTCCGGGGCCAGTAACACCATCGGCACAATTTCAAAAAAGAGTTCTACCGGTGTTTTCGGGATGGTATAACTCAGTCCAAAGGGAATCCTTAAACCAATTTCCGGGTTATCCTTTAGTTCAATCATTCCGCCGATGCCCGTGTACCCAGCCAGCGTAGGGATATCAGAGCCGAATATTCCTGGAAAGTGGTGCAGATAATCGGAGTGTATGTAGAGTTTATCGCTGATAAAAGACCAGGACACAGTAGCATCTACAGCATTGCTTTCTGAAAGATACAGTTTTCCGGTAATACCCGAGGGTTCGCCTACCATGGCTCCAAGCCCAAAATTGCCTTCGGCAGTTGCCGCCCCGCCTATAAAGATGAAAATCAGCGCAATTGCTATTGCATATTTTCGCATTGTTCAGCTCTCCTTCTTTTAATCTGTTTCTAGGATAAATATAAATTATTTAGACCGTCCAGTTAATTCGAAAATTTATCGACTTTGTTTGAATATGATTGGGTAAAGATATAAAATGGGTAATAATGAAAAGTAGTGTCATCCTCATAAAAGAGAAGTATGGACTCGCACATGTACCCTCCCTACATAAGGCCGGAAAGTGGGCAAAGCGTGTCAGTGTTCTTCTACAACAGGGGTATTCGGAGGAGCAGGCCGGCATGGAAGCGGCTAAACAGGTTTTTAGCTATGAATACAAGGAAGTATACGTACGTTCAGGGGCAGTGGTAAGTGATATCCTTGCCGGTTTATAAAGTTCTCTGTTGGCGAGTAGTGATCCGCAGCGAATTTGTCTATCTTTTTTAGAGTTGGTGGGAATGAGTATGGAATTGAGCATTCAAAGTGCTTATCTGAACAGCCTTTTTGAAAACAGCCCGGAAGCGATAGTCCTATTGGACGAGCACAATCGAGTGATTCAGGCGAACCCGGAGTTTTATCGTTTGTTTGGCTATACTGAAGCTGAGGTTGAGGGACGGCACATAGACATGCTGGTGGCCGGCGAGGAAGAGTATGCGGAAGCTGTTCATTTTTCTGAAGAAGCTGAAGCTGGAAGGCACCTAAATGCAGAATCTATTCGCCATCGAAAAGATGGACAGCCGGTGGAGGTTTCAATATTAGGGGCACCCATCGAGGTTGAAGGTAAGGTTGTTGGTATATTTGGTATCTATCGTGATATTTCTGATCGCAAGCAGGTAGAACGAAAGCTGGCACTGAGTGAGCAGAAGCACCGTGAGCTGTTTGAACATGCTCCAATCGGCATTTTTCAGTCCACCTCAGAGGGCCGCTTCATCACTGTAAATGACAGCATGGCCAGAATTTTCGGTTTTGATGATACAGCCTCTGTTATTACTTACTATAGTGATTTGACGAATACCTTGTATTATCGGCCTGAACGAAGAGCTCGGTTTTTGGATGCCTTACTGAAGGATGGAGAAGTTAAGAACTTCGAGCTTGAAGCGTGTCGTAGAGACGGTGCTGTTATTTGGGTAAGCTTAAACGCCCGAATCTCTTACTGGTACAGCAGCGACAATTTTGTAATCGATGGCTTTTTAAGTGATGTGACAGATTTGAAACAGACAGAGCATAAGCTTCAAGCCTCCCTGCGCGAGAAAAATGTGCTGCTGCAGGAGGTGCACCACAGGGTAAAGAATAATATGCAAATCATTTCCAGTATGCTGAACCTTGAGGCTATGAATGTTGAGAATAGCAATAATAAGGATCTGCTGTATGCGATGCAGAACCGAATTCAAGCAATGGCCTTGGTTCACGAGAAGTTATATGCTTCAGACCAAATTGAAGCGGTAGATTTGGGGGAGTATACCCGAGAGCTGTGTATGCAGGTGCTGGATGCGATCTCTAAAGAGTTAGAGCCTAACGTAGATTTTAGGATTGAAAGTATACCTTCGGGTATAGACTTTTCGGTGCCCTACGGGCTAATTGTAAACGAACTGGTGATGAATGCATATAAACACGCTTTTAACGGTATCGCCTTTCCGAGAATTACAGTAGAACTAGGCCGTCAGGCGGGACAATTAATGCTGAAAATTAGGGATAACGGAATTGGTTTACCAAGTGACTTTGATATAAGTAAGTCTGCTAGTCTTGGAATGAACCTTGTTCACTCACTTATTATGCAGTTAGGGGGACAGTTTTCGGTTTTTAATAAGGATGGAACCGTCTGGGAGATTCTTTTTCCACCAGGAGAGTGGGAGTTTGGATCATAATGCGGAAGCAATAGTCGATTCCAGCTGTTTCCCTAATTGCCGTCGCTCTTCAGAGGAGAGCCCGGCAGTGGATACCGGTTCATGAATGAATACTTCAACCTTTCCCGGGGTTATGCGGTCATGTTCTTCCCGCAGGGTATAGGTATCTTTGATGGTGATGGGGACAATCGTGCTTTCGGAGCGGAAGGCGATTTTTAAGCTGCCCGTGTGAAAGCTTCCCATTTTAGAAGATCTGCTGCGGGTTCCCTCCGGAAAGATTACCATGGAATGCCCCTTTTTCAAACTTTCTACTCCCTGCTCAAGTTGTTTGACCGCTTTACGGGGGCTTTTACGATCGATAAACACACAATGCATTGCGCGCATCCAAGTGCTGACAATCGGGAATAGGGTAAGCTCTTTTTTTGCTATGAAGCCGATGTTGCGGGGAATGACCGCCATAATGAGGGGGATGTCATAGGCACTTTGATGGTTTGCTACAAAGCATAGGTTTCCTGTCTCCGGCAGCTTATCGATACCGTGAACAACCACCTCCGCCGGAGTGATTCGAAGGATAAAACGGGCCCAACTGGTGGTAGCCCACAGGATAAACGAGTCTTCCAGCTTTTTCAGCCGGAACAGTTTCAATATATACAGCGGCAGAACCATTATTAGGCTCAGCACCATAAAAAGCCAGAATTTCACGTAGAAGAAAAATGAATGCAGCATGTGAGCATACTATACCGACTATGCAAAAAAGGCAAATACCTTTTAAGAGGATAAGCTTGTTTTGCGTCGAGTAACACAGTATGATTTATAAGGGAGTTATTCAATGAGAAATATGGAGATATACCAGGAGCTCGTGCGGGCAGGGGCCCTAGTTGCAAACGAATACCGTAAAGCTAATCAACTTTCAATCTTAGTTGATCAAACATACGACATCTCTCGTGCGGATATTTCCTGTCTTTACTTGTACGAGGAGAGAGACGGGGAGAAGCTGCTTAGCCTCGAAGCGAAGCGGGGAGATTTTGAGGTTCCAGACCGGCTTGCATCTGATGATGAGTTATGGGAGTTCCTCGAGGAGTGTGAGGAGACCCTAATTCTCTCTACCCGCAACGCTGCCTTCTTTCATACTGCGTTTTTGAATCCTTCCATGAACAGTGCGGTTGTGCTGCCTCTGTTTACCGCCACCACTCAGCTCGGTTATCTCATTTTGAATGCCGCTGAGGAGGGTTTTTACGGCAGCGAGGAGTTCTACTTTCTGGACTCTTTTGTTCGTCTCTCCAGTGGAATGGTGCAGAGTGCTCAGCTGTATCGGGACCTGGAACGGCAGTTTAGAGAGGTGGAGCAGCTTGAGCGCTATCAGGAGAATATCTTTGCTTCAATGACCGACCTGCTTATTACTACCGATGCAAAGGGACAGATTCATTACTTTAACCGTGCGGCCCTGGAGCGTCTGGGCTTAACGGAGGAGTTAATGGGGAAGCCATTCGAGAAGGTTTTTAATGCATCCCTGGGCAAAAAGGTATTAAAGGCAATTAGGGAAGCGGATGTCCAGGACGAGACAAGACTCGGTATTGAAGGGATAATGAAGCGGAAAGAAGATGAGGATATGGATTTTCGACTGAATATATCTCCTCTCCGCGGGAAGCGCGGTAAAAAGGAGGGGCTCACCCTGCTGTTTACCGACCAAACCCGTGAACGCCAGTTGCAAAGTAAAATGGAGTCTGTTGTTGAGGAGCGGCGGATAGTAAAAGACATGTTTGCCCGCTACTTGTCCAGCGACATAGTTCAGACACTGGTAGACCGGCCCGATTTGGTAAAACCCGGGGGAGACAAAAAAATGGCTACCATTCTATTTGCCGATATTCGCGGTTATACCTCGTTTTCAGAGACAAAAGACCCTCAATATATTATTGGTGTACTCAATGCCTATTTTAGCGAGGCGGTCGAGATAATAATCAAGTACAAGGGATATATTGACAAGTTTATTGGCGATGCGATTATGGCTGCATGGGGAGTACCGATATTTTCAGAGGAAGATGATGCCCGGGCTGCTGTGGAGTGTGCTGTCGAGCTGCAGAACTTGATCAACTCAAAGGAACGGAATTTTTTTACCGGGGATGCTTCCCATTTAAGGGTGGGAATCGGAATGCACACCGGCCCGTTAATTGCAGGAAATTTGGGCAGCAGCCGTAGAATGGATTATTCGGTTATCGGCGATACAGTGAATGTCGCCGCCCGGCTCGAAGGAGTTGCCGGGCCGGGGCAGGTGATAATTACCCAGAAGACGAGAGATTTAATCGGAGATAAGTTTAAGGTGAAGGCCCTGGAGCCGGTGCAAGTGAAGGGAAAGGTCAAACCCCTCAACATTTATAACGTATTAAAAAAGATTGAGTAAACTGGATTGGAGGCGAAGATGACAGTGCTAATAGAACAAATAAATAAATTGCCGGATTATGCGGTGGGAATTGCCCTGGTTATAGCAGCAGTTTTAATAGGGTTTGTTTTGTGGAAGGGGGTCAGCCGGTCACTGGCTATGCGACGGCTGCGACAGGTGGCGGAGGCCCCGGAGAATGTCGAAGACCTGTTTTCCCGGTATTACGGAGCCTTGGATATAGTAAAAATGGCCCCTGTTTTGGAACGTGCTGCTACGCGCCATCCGAGTGCAGACCTTATCAGACTGACCGGTGCCGATGAGGTGTGGATTAAGCGGCTTGCCGAGCGTCCGAACAAGCGCTGGGCTGAGAGGGTGCTGGAATTTGCGCAGGAGAAAGGCTTATTTACGGTTTTTTTGGCTGCCCTAAGGCGGCCAAAATGTGCCGAACTGTTTAGAAATTGGCTGAGCGAGCATGAGGATCTGTTGGCCCTGCGTAAGGTTGCTTTATCGGGGAAGGGGGAGGACTTCGACGGAAAACAGGCCGGCGAGATGCTGCAGGATCGCCTCGATCAGATTCGCGAAATGATGGGCGATCCACTGTGGCCTTCCCGTTACATGGCCTTAAAGGTGTTGTTGAACGATGATGATGAACGTTCTCGACGGGCTTTATGGGAGGCTTTTCATGATCCTCACAGCCTGATTCGGCGTACAGTGGTGGAGGAGATGAAGACTGAAGATGAAGAGGGAGACGAACAGCTCTACAATCAGCTGCTGCGATTGCTGACCGATGATTTCATATTTGAAGTTCGAGCAGCTGCTAAACAGCGACTTGCCAAGGAATTTCCCGATAGAAGACATATTCAGTTTAATAAACTAACCAAGGTGCAAAAACTCCATGTGGTGGAACAACTAGATCCCGATTCCAATGAGGACCGTGATTTTGCCGTTTCGGTGCTGGAGGGTAAGGATGATGAGTTATCATTGAATGCAGCCCGTTTTCTGAATGAGGCTGGTTTATTGAGACAACTGTTTCTTAATGTGGATTTTTCAGATCGAACAGCCTTACAGCGGAACAAAGAAATTCTTGAACATGCAGCAAAAGTGAACCAGATAGATTTTTTAGATGCGCTGCCCTCCGCCGAGTCACCGGCGAGCTGGTTGATTGCCGCCGGTTTACTCTCAAAAAAGGGCTCTGACAGACTGGGGCTGGCATTGGTAAAGAAGGCCGGCAGCCTTGATATTGGTGCTGCCCCAGAGCTGTGTGAGGTATTTGAAGCCGCATTTTCCTGTGGGTGCCTTCGCGAGAGTGAGGGGCCCTCTAAGTATATAGCCGAGTTTTTGCTCAGAAAGCGCTATGATGCATATAAAGCCTCTTTTATCTTAGAGAAGCTTGATGGAAGGTATGCGGGGGTGTATGTGCCTGTTTTACTCCAACTGCTGAAGGATCCTGAATTTAAACAGCTCGAAGAGCTTTACTCGGCCTTTATCCGGTTTGACAGTTCTTTCTATTTGGATGAGCTGTTAGACATTATTGCGGCAGATCGGGATGAGTATGAACATCAGGTAAGGATTGCCGCTTTCCAGGTACTGGGGCGTTTAAAACTACCATTTTGCCTGCAGACGATTCTGGAGCACCTCCCGATACTTCCTTTGGAACAGGCTCGGGAGTTTGCCCGTCATCTAGCGGATTACGGTGGAAAGGAGTTTGTACAACGAGCTCAGGCCATTTTAGCCGGAGAAGACGGCAAAGTAAGGGCGGCCCTAATTGCGGCATTACCGGAGACCGAAAATAAGGATTTTGTAAAACCGATAAGGGAGTCCATAGGAGACGCAGACCCCTACGTACGGAGTGCTGCCGCGTGGGCATTATTAGAATACGGTGACAGCCGGTCAATTAAACAGGTGCGAGAGTTGCTGCGTGACCCGGTAGAAACGGTGCGCAGCGCGGCAGCCCGTGCATTGGGTGAATACGGGAACGCGGCAACGCTCTCCTACTTTGAAGAATTGTGTAATGATGAGAACGAGGTCGAGTCGGTCAAGCTGGCGGCAATTAAGGGTCTGGCATTTTCAAAGCTAGAGAAGGCAGTTGATATACTGGTTGGATATCTTAAAGCTAATCTAAGTCCCCGTCTTGAAGAAGAGGTGTATTCTTCTCTGTCGCGTAAACTGTCTCAAAAAGAACTGATGGCGTTAGTGTCGCACTTGAAAGACGCGGAACACAATATGCGGGAAAAGCTGGCACATGTGTTTACTCGGATGGGTTATGAATCGGAAGCGATGTTGGTTGAGTTGCTGCGGGAAGATATAAGCTCGCTGAGGCCATACATCACCAGCGTGCTGGAGGAGACCGGTTTCATTGACCACACAATTCGAAAGTTGTCCCATCGGGACCCGCAGGTTCGGCGGGATGCGGCGCAGCTGTTGTCGTTAATTGGGACGGTGGCCGCTTTTAGAGGCATTGTACTGGCAGCGAGGGATCCGGACGAACAGGTGCGGGTGCATGTTACAAAGGCCCTGGAACGACTCAACACAAAAGGCGGCAATGAGATTCTGCAGCAGCTGCAGGAAGACCCGGATCCGAAAATCCGTAAATACACCCTATGGGCATTGGAGCGAATAAAGGTGAAAAATAGTTAAGGATGCAACCGGTTAACACCCGCAGTTTTGCTGTACCATATCGTAGGGGTAGGGGGCCGGTATCGCACTGGCTGTGTTTAAGCGCTGCATGTGCTCTTGAGTCAG
>JAWLDZ010000061.1:0-14756 GCA_041686355.1 Spirochaetaceae bacterium | reverse complement strand
TGGTTCGATACCGTTAACCGTCAGGATGTAGTCCAAGTCCTGTTTGAAGCTGTGGAGTCATGGGCCAGAGAGCAGGGGCTGGAAGCGGTGCATGGGCCCTTGGGTTTTACCGATTTTGATAAAGAGGGATTATTGGTTGAAGGCTTCAAAGAGCGGGGAACGCTTCCGATGATTTATAACCATGCCTATTATCCGACTCTTATAGAACAGCTTGGGTATAAAAAGGATGTCGACTGGCTGCAGTTTGAAATTAAGGTGCCCGAACAGATAGGGGAAAAGTTCACCCGGATGAAAGACCTGGTATTAGAACGGAATAAGCTGAAGCTGCTGCATTTTGATCGCATGAAGGATGCACTGCCCTATGGGAAGGGCATATTCGATGCACTAAATGCCTCTTATTCCGATTTATACGGGGTGGTAGAGCTGACCGACGCCCAAGTAGAAAGCTATATAAAACAGTATTTAACTTTTACAAATCCCGATTTTATAAAACTCTTAAGCAATCAAGCGGACGAGGTGGTGGGCTTTGCAATTGCCCTGCCGCGCCTTACGAAGCCTCTGCAAAAATCCGGCGGCCGGCTGTTTCCATTCGGTTTTCTGCATCTGCTGAAAACCCTGAAAAAGCCGGAGGAGCTGGTATTTTACCTGATTGGTGCGCGCCCTGATTACCAGAACCGTGGACTGAATGCAATTCTAATTTCGGAACTCTATCGGGAGTGCATAGACTACGGGATAGAGTATGTACAAACCTGTGGCGAGCTGGAAGATAATTCAAACATCATTACGATTATGAAGAATTTCGAAACCCGCGTGAACAAACGACGCCGCTGCTATATTCGACACCTATAAGATGGGGTGGTGCGCCCTGCCGGGCGCACTAATAAAACAGGTCTTCGCAAAAGCGAAGACCTGTGCCTCCTTTTGGGGTGAACCCCTCGCCTATTTGTCTTCGCGCATGTACGAAGTGCCCAGCGCAGCGGGAGGTCCAACCTTCCGGTTGTGGGATTCCCACACAGTTACCAACACCAGCACCAAGATGGTAGCTACGTAGGGGGCCATATTCAGGTAGGCAGAGGGAATGTCGGTTCCCGAGGCCTGCAGCCTGAACTGCACCGCGTTGATTCCTCCAAACAGAATCGCTCCCAGGATAGCCCTCGAAGGATTCCACATGGAAAATATTACCAGGGCGATTACGATCCAGCCGCGACCGCCGGTAATGTTTTCCGTCCATCCGGGGGTATATGCGAGTGACAGGTGTGCCCCCCCGATGCCTACCAGCATACCACCAAAGATGGTATAAAGATAGCGAATTTTTGTTACGCTCAGCCCCATGGCATCCGCCGTTTGCGGGTTCTCACCCACCGAACGCAGGTTCAGGCCGAACTTGGTTTTATACATGAAGTACCAGGCTACAGGTATGAGCAAGTACACAATATAGGTAAGCGGATCCTGATTAAATACAGCCCCCAGTAGAGGGATTTCTCCTAAGCCTTCAACCTGTAAGCGGGTAAACTTTACCGCGCTCATACCGGTTAAATTAAATCTATTACTCGCCGGGCCTAGGCTCTGGCCAAGGAAGCTGGCTAAACCGGTACCGAAGAGGGTAATACTCAAACCACTGACCACCTGATTTGCACGCATGGTAATAGACAAAAAGGCGTGAATCAAAGCCAACAGCATACCTACCAGCATTGCCAAGAGTACCGCCAGGAGCAGACTGCCGGTATGAAAGGCGGTGGCGAATGCGGTCACAGCACTCATGAGCATCATCCCCTCAATACCCAGATTTAGGATGCCCGAGCGCTCGGTATAGATTTCGCCGATTGTGGCGTACACCAGCGATGTACCCGCACTTAAGGTTATCGCAATAATTGAAGTAATAAGTGGTATCATACGGAAAGCTCCTCGTTACTCTCTGCTACTCGACTGTTTCTAGGGTCAATTCGCTTAATACGGTATTCGGTAAACAGCGATCCAGCGAGCATCGGAAAAAGAATCATTCCCTGCAGCACCAGCCCCATAGCAGCCGGCAGGCCCATCATCATCTGTATCTGGTCGCCGCCGACCAGCAGCCCCGCCATCAAAACCGCTACAAACAGACCGGCAATCGGGTTAAGCTGGCTAAGCCAGGCCACAATAATTGCTGTGTATCCGTAGCCCATCGCTATCCCCTGTTGGAGGCGGTGGGAGATGGCGGTAACTTCACTTACCCCAGCCAGCCCTGATAATGCCCCGGAGATGAGCAAAGCAATTAGTATATTCCGTTTCACATTAACCCCAAGACAGCGGGCGGCCTTCTGATTTTTTCCGATCATGTTCAACTCAAAGCCCCATTTAGTACGGTTCATAGCCACCCACAAGAGCAGACCTATACCGATTGCGATAAACAATCCCATATGGGCACGCCCGGAAAACCGCGGCAGCCAGGCTGCCTCCGGAAAAGGCTTGGTTCCCGGAAAACCATAACCGTCAGGATCGCGCCAAACTCCGTAATAGAGCCCTTCGGCAAACAGTATGGCTATATAGTTCATCATGAGGGTCACCAGAGTCTCATCTACATTCAGCCGGGTTTTCAGCAGCGCCGGTATGCCCGCCCACATGGCCCCGGCTAACATCCCGACCAGCATAACCATAGGAAGCAGTGACCAGGCCGGCAAAAAGGGCGACCAGAACAGAGCAACCCAGGCTGCTGCCACACCACCGAAGACAAGCTGCCCCTCCGCACCGATGTTCCAGAACCGGAGTTTGAATGCGATGGTCACACCTAATCCGGTGAGCATGAGAGGTGTTGCTTTTACCAGGGTTTCAGTAAAATTGCTCCAGCTTCCGAAGGCGCCTATAAACATTGCTATGTATGTTCTGAAAGGGTTTGCCTTGAATGCCAACAGTAAAAACCCCGTCAATATCAGGGATACTATAAAAGAGAGTATCGGTACCAGAACTATAGCCCGACGCGATACAGATTTTCGTTTTTCAAACACCAGTTGCATGATCACTCCCGTAATACTCTTTTTCAGCTTTCTTCTTGCTTACCCCGGACATCATCAATCCGAGCATTTCTACATCCGCATTAGTGGAATTAAGCTCGCCCATAGACTGTCCCTCGAACATTACTACAATTTTGTCAGCCACCGATAAGAGCTCATCAAGATCTTCCGATACCAGCAGCACTCCGCTGCCCTTGTCACGTTGGCGTACCATCTCGTTCCGCACCGCTTCGGTTGCCCCCACATCCAAACCACGGGAGGGATAGGCAGCGACCAACACTCCGCCGCAGGAATCAATTTCACGGGCCAGAATGGTTTTTTGAATATTCCCGCCGGATAAAAACTTTACATGGGTCTCCGGGGTGGGAGTCGCAATCTTGAAGGTATCGATCAGCCGTCTGGCGAAATCAAGGATCCGGCGCGGATCGAGCAGTCCGCCATGGGTAATTGGTTCGCGGCGGTAGCCCTTCATTACCAGATTGCTCGCTACACTCATATCCCCGACAACTCCCATCGCGATTCTATCAGATGGAATGTGGCTTACTCCCGAGCGGATAATAGCCAAGGGAGAGCGGTTGGTCATATCTTTTCCATTTATTTTGATGCTCCCATCCAAGACAGGGTGAAGCCCGGTGATCACTTCGGTCAGCTCCCGCTGTCCGTTCCCGGCTACCCCTGCAATCCCTACAATTTCACCCTGCCGTACCTGCAGTGAAAAACCCTTCAGTGCCGGCATGCCCTTCTCGTCGTTGGCTTCTACATTTTCTAGCTCTAAAATGACGTCCTTCGGCTCTGCCGGTGTCTTGTCGATTCTAAACAACACCTCCCGGCCGACCATCAGTCGGGCAAGCTCCTGGGGGTTTGTTTCGGCGGTTCGTTTTACGGTAACCAGCTTTCCATGCTGCAGAACCCTCACCCAATCGGAAAAGGCAATTACCTCTTCCATTTTATGGGTAATAAACACGGCCGCCTTTCCTTCGCTTGTCATTTGACGGAGTATATTATTTAGTTCATCCGACTCTTGCGGGGTAAGCACAGCAGTGGGCTCATCGAGAATAAGAATCTCTGCTCCCCGGTAGATTTGCTTCAGAATTTCAACCCGCTGCTGCTCACCGACCCCAAGCTGCCAGATGTAGGCGTTCGGATCCACTTTCAGGTTGTAGTGTGAGGAAATCTCCCGAATACGCTCACATATTTTTCCCATATCCGGAATCACTGAAACCTCTTTTAATCCGAGGATGATATTCTCCGCCACCGTCATGGTATCCACCACCATAAAATTCTGGTGTACCATGCCGACTCCCAGGTTCATGGCATCACGGGGTGAATCAATCTGTACTTTTTCTCCCCGGATAAAAATGGCCCCTTCATCCGGGCGGTACAAACCGGCTAACACATTCATTAGTGAGGTTTTACCGGCCCCGTTTTCTCCGAGTAGTGCTAATACTTCGCCGGGAAAGAGTTCAAGGTCTACGTGGTCATTGGCGACTACCCCGGGAAAACGCTTAGTTATACCGCGCATCTCCAAAATAGGCTTTTTTTCGGTTTCCATAGGTGTACTCAATATATAAAGATTTTGACTTTTAAGACAGCCCGGCCGATTGGCCGGGCTGTATGATTACTAAGTGTTCTATTCCTGGACGAGTATGCTACTCGTCGAGGGTTCCTTCAACGCCTTCGACAAAAAAGTTCATGTTCAGCATTTCCTGATCAGTCATTTTTTCGCCTTCCCCTACTACAACTTCGCCTTTTCTGTTTTTCAGGGGACCCCAGAAAACATCCCATTCGCCGTTTACAATTTTTTCACGCTCGGCATCTACCAAATCGCGTATATCCTGTGGAACCATGGGGCTCATTTCGGCAAGTTGAACTATCTCTGTATCGATTCCGCCCCAGAACTGGTGGGTTTCCCACTCGCCGTTTATGGCTTCTCTGACTACACGGGTATAGTAGGGACCAAAATTCCAAATGGGGCTTGTCAGTACGGTATCACCCACGAACTGACCCATATCCGAGTCATAACCGATACTCACTTCACCACGCTCTTCAGCAGCTTTCTGTGGTTCGGTGGTATCCTGGTGCTGGGCGATTACATCGGCGCCGCTGTCCAGCAGTGCAACTGCAGCTTCACGCTCTTTGACCGGATCGTACCAGGTGTTGGTCCATACAACTTTTACGGTTGCATCGGGATTTACTTCCCGCACGCCAAGGGTAAAACCATTGATACCGCGAATAACTTCGGGAATCGGGAAGGCGGCTACATAACCAATAACGTTGGTTTCAGTGGCGTTACCGGCAACCAGTCCGGAGAGGTAGCGCGGCTGATACATGCGGCCGAAATAGGTCGACATGTTTTCGTTTGTTTTATAACCGGAACAGTGCTCAAAGTATACATCCGGAAACTCCTGGGCAACTTCCAGCATTGGATCCATATATCCGAAGGAGGTAGCAAAAATCATGTCATACCCCTGCTGGGCGTACTGACGCATAATTCTGGCAGCATCTGGTCCTTCAGGTACATTTTCAATAATGGTTGTCTCAACTGCATCGCCGAGTTGTTCAACCATATATTCCCGGCCACGATCGTGCTCGTAGGTCCATCCCAAATCTCCGGGAATACCAATATACACAAACGCAACTTTAAACGGTTCATCACCGCCATCTGTGCCCTCACCGGCACCTTCCTGCTGTCCACCTGCAAATAATGAAAATGCAAGCATGAAAACAAGTAAAACTGTTAGAGCTTTCTTCATCCTACCCACTCCTTTTTAGTGTGTTTAACAAGGTTCATTGTACAACGGATTTTACCGCTGTCAAACAACACTTTTTCAATTTTTGCCCTAAAGGTCCATACCAATATGACGGAATTATGAAAAAAACCTGTATTTTTCTAGGATGAGCTTGTTCCGGCCTTACAGCTTTGCCCCAAGGTAGGCGGCCAGCCGCAGCAGATCGGCAAACACGCCTCCCGCGGTTACCTGCGGTCCGGCGCCGGGACCCTGCACCACCAAGGGCTGGGAATTGTACCGCTCGGTGGTAAAGGCGACTATGTTGTCGCTGCCGGTGATCCGGGCGAAGGGGTGATCCTTCGGGTACGGGCGCAGCTCTACCTTGCAGCTGCCGTCCGCTTCAATAATACCGGCGTACTTGAGGACATTACCCTCTTTTTCAGCTTCCGCGTACAGACGGCTCATCTCTTCATCCAGCATGGAGAGTTTCCCCAGGAAATCTTCAACCGACACATCTTCCAGCTCCTTGGGAACCAGGCTGTGCACAGGGACCTGCTCTACCTCGACCTCCCAGCCAATCTCGCGGGCCAGGATGACGGTTTTACGAACAATATCCATTCCGGACAAGTCGTCCCGCGGGTCGGGTTCGGTAAAGCCCAAGTCCTTGGCCTCTTGAACCAGGCCGCTGAAGGGAGCGGTTCCGTCAAACTTCCAAAACAGGTATGCCAGGGTTCCAGAAAAAACCCCCTCTATTCGCTTGATTTTATCTCCGGTTTGTATAAGGTCGCGCAGGGTCCCGATGATCGGAAGTCCGGCGCCTACAGTGGTTTCGTATAAAAAGTGCCGCTGCCGCTGTTTTGCCTCGCTCATAATCTGACGGTATTCAGGCATGGGTGCAGTGCCGGCCTTCTTATTCGGAGTGATTATATGCAGCCCCCGCAGCAGCCATCCCGCGTAATACTTAGGCAGATCGGCAGAAGTGGTGCAGTCGATCACCACCGAGTGGGGGAAATACTCGGCATCAACATGGGCGATAAAGGCATCCATGCGGGTGGGTTCGGAGCGCTCGCTCAGGGCCTTCTTCCAGTCGACAATATCTATACCGGTTTTTGCCAGGGTCATTTTTTTAGAATCGGTGATGGCGCGCACCCGAAGATCGATACCGAACTCACGGTTGAGACGCTCTGATTCACCGGCAATTTGATCAAGCAGGGTGCTGCCGATAAGCCCCGGACCGATGATTCCGATGCTCAAGGTTTGGTTGGACAGGTAAAATCCGGCATGCACCGCCCGCAGTGCCCGGGCAGCATCCTTGGCACCGATAACGGCACTTATATTCCGTTCGGAGGAGCCCTGGGCGATCGCCCGGACATTCACTCCGGCCTTTCCGAGGGCCCCGAAAAATTTGGCGGAAATACCGGGGATGCCGGACATTTGATCGCCCACCGCCGCCAGGATTGCGCACTCATCTTCCACTTCGATCGAGTTAACCCGGTAACTCTCCAGCTCGGCGGCAAAGGCCTCACGGGCAATCTGCCGCGCCCGGCGGGCCTGATGGGCAGGTATAGCACAACAAATCGAGTGCTCCGAGGATGCCTGACTGATGAGAATTACAGAGATGCCCTGCTTGTTAAGCGAGGCAAACAGTCGGGAGGATATGCCGGGGACCCCGATCATGCCGGCCCCTTCTATATTCAGCAGTGAGACCTCATCTACTATCGAAAAGCCCTTGACCGGCTTATTGGAGGATGATGTTACCCTAGAAGAGATAACCGTACCTGAAACCTTGGGATGATCGATGTTGCAAATTGCCAGGGGGATACCCTTCATCATAGCCGGGGTCATAGCCGGCGGATGGAGTATCTCCGCACCGAAATAGGCCAGCTCTGTGGCCTCCTGATAAGTGAGCTCCGGGATTATTTCGGCACCGGGAACCTTCTGCGGGTCCGCACTCATCACCCCGTCGACGTTTTTCCACAGGGTAATCTTTTCGGCATCGAGCAGGTTTCCGAGAATCGTGGCGGTAAGTTCGGCTCCGTCCTTCCCGAGGGATGTCGCCGCCCCTTCGAGTGTCCGGCCGAGTCCCCCGGTGACCACCAGAAAGTCCTCATTCCTATCCTGCTCAAAGACCTCTGTGAGGGCACGTCTGGTATCCTCGTACTGCACCTCGATTCCATAATCCTGAGGCTGTACGCTGATTATTTTACGGGTATCCAGCCATTTTGCGGAGTATCCCTCCGCCCTAAGGCGAGAATGAAAAACCTGGGCAATCCACACCGCTCCAAGCCCGCTAATGTACTCACGGGTACGGGGGGAAGAGTCACGAACCAGCCATACCGCTCTAAGGATGTCTTCTATATTTCGGAAATCCTCACGAATGGCCGCCTCAAGATCCTGCCGGTAGTCCGGCGGTACAAGTTCGTCCGCTAAACTCGACATCTGCTGACTGAGTGCTTCCATGGTCCCCCAGAGGGATTCTTCACGAACAATCGCCTGATCGACCAGCGAAAGCAGCGCAGGAGGAATATCGCTTTTCGGCGACACCACTATGCATATGGGTCCATTACGGTGCTGCCGAAACACCTCCAGAATATGTTCCATCCCGTCGGCAGAACAACACGAAGTTCCCTCGAAAGCGTGTACCGTCCAGCGCTTCATTGCATCTCTCCTTATCTCTCTGTTTGCCCCTTACGAGGCGGCGCCTGAATGGGCGCAGCAAAAAAAAGAGCCCCTTTGGAAGGGCTCTTTATCCGAACTTATTCGGATTTACACTTTGACAACCTTCCCGCCTCGCAGGCAGCGTGTGCATACATTGATTGTTCGCTTCTGTGTTCCAACTAGGGCTTTTACCTTTATGATATTGGGTCGAAACACACGTTTGGATTTTACACCGATATGTTGTCCTGCACCGCCTTGTTTCTTGGGCTGTCCTTTCCGGGGTACGCTATGTCCCGCTACTGTTCCTTTTCCACATATTTCACATCTTCGCGCCATATTTGATTCCTACCTTCAGTTTATTACTCTGCAGTGAAGTATGGCAAACATAGCAGATTAGTACAAGAGTGTAAAGACATTAGCCGCGCTGCGGTTATTTTTTTGCTATGAACGTCTCTGCCTCTCTTATGCAGACCAGGTCCCCGGCGGATATTCCGACCAGTGACTGGGCCGCCTCTTCGATTAGCCGGGCGGAACGGCTGAAATGTTTCTCGTAGTGAGCTAAAAAGTAGTCCGCCTGCTCCTGGTACTCCGGAAAAAACGAGAGGAACCGGGGTATAATGTACTCCTTAAAGTAGGTATCCACGTACGAGCGGTGCTGCTGCATGAGATAGGCCTGAAACTCATTCTCCAGCAGGTATACATCCTCGGTATTGTAGCTTTTCCAGTCTAAAAAGAGCTTCCAGAACTGCTGCTCATCCTCACTAAGTGCGGTCCATACCTCGTGTACCGCCTGACGATACTGGGCTGAGGCGAAATAGAGGCCGTGATAGCCTTCGTGAGTGGCAAAGGTGTAGCGCAGCCGGCTGCTGCTCTCCTGGGAGAGGGAGATAAAGCCCCCAGCACCGGGAAGAAACTCACCGTCTGCCTTTCGAATTACCCCCTGTTCCAACAGAATACGGCGCAGCAGCTCCTCCTCCGGGTTAAGGGGAAAGTTCTGTTCCCGGGCTGTCTGGAAAAAAGCGGCCAGATCCTCCGCACGGTAGTCATGGGCATTCCAACCGTGGAGCGGCTCAAGTACGCGGTTGGATAAGAGAGTGCCGGTGCTGCCCTTTTTCTCTACAAAGAAGGCCAGCCGTTTCAGAAAGGCCGCTTGGATGTGGTAATCCCTAAAATCAAACAAAAGAATCGAGGGAAACAGGTTCCACGAGAACAACTCCCAGTCGCTGCGGCGCCAGGCCTGCTGCCTGTAGCGCAGAATGGTGCCCATATCCGCGGGAATCGGCGACGGCGTATCCGCTGCCCCCCGCGAGACCCTCTGCCGGGATACCTGCTGCAACTGGAACCCCGGCAGATTGGTCTGAACGGTAATCTCCGTGGGAGCAAACTCAAGATCCTGGGAGTAGAAATAGATGGAGTGGTCGCCCTCTTTGGCAAACAGCCGAAACGAGGCTGAGTCCTCCGACGAACTAAGACGCAGGGGAACTATCTCCTGGGTGGACTGCTCCTCCGGCTCCCACAGCTCCACCTCGTCGCTGTCGGCAGCTTCTGCAGGAAGTACTTCGCGCCGGTAGCTGTAATCGAGGCGGTATCGGTGCTGGTACAGGGGCGATTGACGGGCGGGGGGCTGGAAGGCTATTTCAACCCCCGGCACATCTTCGTCCGTATCGTCCGGAGAGCCGAGTTCATGCAGGACAAGGCCCTCTATCTGAAAGAGATCGCCGGCGGGGCTTTTTTCGCGTGTACCGGCGCCCGGGGCTTGGAACTGAAACTCACGGAGCAGGCCGGCTGCCAGGGGAACTACTGCGGTTACCGAGCTTCTGTCGCCGGAGGGAAGCGTGTTGTGCTGCGACTCGCCTGTGTCATAGGACACACGAAGCTGCAGGTCCAGGGCGGAGCGGTATTCGAGGCGCAGGGCCACCGCAGTGGACGGGGCGGAGAACTCTTCCGGATATTCCACTTCGTAGACCGGAGATTGGAGGCGCCCCTCTATTTCCAAGAGCTGCCCTTCCTGCTCGGCCGGGACGATAGGCGTCTGCATTAAGCGCAGAGTGCCCTGCCCCACGGGGGGGTCCAAGCCCAGATCGATGCTCTGGACCGTATGGTCCCGACAGCCCGTAAGGCTGAGTAAGAGCATTATTATAAAAATTATTATTAATTTTTTTATTATTAATTTAGAGAGGAGATATCGGTATTTCTTCACTTACGACCCCTTACATCAAGTTTATCATACTACGAGTCATGAGCTCGGCAATTTCTTGCTTGCGCTCGGGGGGATACTCGGGGTCTTCCCGCAGAATACTGTGAAAGCGGCCGCGAAAGTTCTCAGGAAGGGTATCGAGGGAGAGGGTCTGCTGAAACAGCTGCCGGCCCGAGGGCTCAAAGCGGTGGTTAAGGGCAAAGAGAAAACTGCAGATGCTTTTTATGAACCCGGAGAGGGAGATGAGATAAAACAGGTCGTCCTTTTGCAGTACCGCCGATTTTAGATCGACCAGGTAGTGCTCGGCACTGTAAAAGTAGGCCTCCCGCAGGGCTTCCCAAAAATTGTGCGGCAGCTGGCTGAGTTGTGACCGAATTTGGTTCAGCCAATCGCCGTCCTCGTACAAGACCGAGCCCTTGGCCAGCCGGTAAAACATATAGGTACCGGTTTCTCGAAAGGCCCATAAGTTCTCGTCTACGTTCTGCAGCAGATGTTCGACCCGGGTGATATGCTTATATTCTATTCGCACGGGCAGTTTTTCCATAAAAAAGCGGTCTTTTGTCGAGTAGGAGGAGGTTTCGAAGCCCCCGGCATCTTCAAACAGACTTTCGCGCCGACCGGCGTCCGGCAGGGCGCCGTGGTAATAGACATCCAGACTCAGAAAAAAGTAGGGATCGTTTATATCACTTTCGGCTGACTCATGCAGAGTGATGGCAACCACGCCATCGATCATTTGCAGTTGATCGGTGATGTAACTGGATACCCTCTGAACTTTTCTTTTCATCGAGCAGTACTCCTTTAACGGCATTCTCAACTGAGAATCGCTCCTTCTATTTGACCAATGTAATTTATTGTGTCATCTTTTGCAAATAATGACACGCGAATTCTACCTTCTTTCCATCATTCCTAACCAGCATACTCGTCTGAAGCTGCAGTCCCTTCGGCACAGGCTGTTTCAGCAGCACGGTCTGGCCTCCGCTCTGGCCTTTGAACCGGTGATTCCCCTGGCCTGGTTTGAAGCCCCGGTGGACAGCGGCGGGTATGCCCGTTTTTCTACCGGGACCGCCGGTTTGGATAATGCCGCGGCGGAGAGCACAGGCGAAGCGCTTCAGTTGCCTGGTACACCTCGGGTTGAGCTTAGAGAGCCGATGTTGCGGGCCGGACACCTCTATATAAGTGTAGTTGTACAGCCTGAGAACTTGCTCCAGGAACTGATTCTGGCCGCCGGGCAATCACCGATACCGGCCTCTCCAGCCCATGACTCCCCGGTTTCGGAGGCGGCCGGCAGCCCTCCCTTTCCGGCGGCGGAGGGGATTTTTTTAGCGGCCAATGAAGCAGATATAGGAGAGTTCATACAGTATTTTTCCGCTGAAAGAAGCCTGGAGTCTACCCGAATTGGAATGTACTCAATGCGTTTCAGCCCAGATTTTCGCCGATGGTGGGAGCATGTAGAGTGGGCTTTGGAGTGGAAAATTCAGCTTAGACGAGGATTCGGAGTTTAATTGGTATAGTTCGGCTTAGTGCCGGCAGCTTAAGTGCGCTGCTAAGAGATTTTATCAAAGTGAAGAACCCGGTTTCGACCGGATTCTTTGGCGGCATAGAGGGCCGCGTCGGAGGCCTCATTCAGTTTTGCCGCATTTCTTACCGCCGGAAAAGAGGCTATTCCACACGAAAAGGTGACACTAAACTCCTGATGCTCTGCATGGTGAATAACCCGGGAAAAGTTGGCCCTAATTTCATCCATAATCGCGACAGCCTTCTTAGCATCAGTATTCAGTAGTATAACCCCAAACTCTTCACCCCCGTAACGCCCGAGGATATCAGTCCGGCGCAGGCGGTCCTGTAAAATACGCGCCAATGATTTAAGCACACGATCTCCGGTAAGATGTCCGTAGGTATCATTTACCTTTTTAAAGTGGTCGGCATCGATCATGGCAAAGCTGAGGGGCAAACTAGTACGGCTGCAGCGCATTATTTCACGCTGCAGCTGCTCTTTTAGGTTGGAATGATTGAGAAGGCCTGTGAGTGAATCCCGCTCCATGAAGTAACGTAAATTACGATTACGCTGTGCCCGCAGGCTTACCACCGAGATTAAGTTGTCGGCTCTGATCGGTTTGGTGAGGAAATCATCCCCCCCCTGCCGGATTGCCGAAAGCTGACGCTCTTTAGATGATTCGAAGGTTAAAAAAATGATTGGAATAGTGATAAATGCATCATGCTGACGTAACAGACGGGTAAGCTCGGTACCGCTGCAGCCTGGCATATAAATATCCATAAGGATAAGGTCAGGTTTTGATTCCACCAAGACACTCAAAACTTTCATCGGATCGGAGGCAACCGAAGTGATCATACCAGCCTGTTGCAGTAAGAGTGCATAATAGGCAACCTGCTCCTGATCATCATCTACAATTAACACATGATAGGGATTTTCTTTTTCTCGGTTTACAAGCGATTCAATTTTGTCCATCAATTGCCCGATATCCAGGGGCAGTACATAAAATGCTTCTCCCCCGGCCCGTACCGAGGATAGACGCAGTTCAAAAGTATCCTCCTCTGAGATAAATACAATATACAGCTCTTTTGCATACCGTTTTTTTAGTCGCGACAGCTGTTTTGGGAACCACTCTGCTGCTTCAAACTGACGGGTATGCACAAAAATAAGCTGAGAACTGCCGGTTTCCAGAGCCTTTTCTAATTCTTCCAGCCCGGGAAGCACTTTCACAGTATACCCGTAAAAACCCAGCTGTTTGGATAGCTCCACCACCAAATCGATTGGAAACCCAAAAAGATAGATGGTTTTGTGATAATGTAATTCTTGAACATCTTGATCTGTCGTAAGAGGTTCTTCTATCTCCTCCGGAGCTTGCAACTCCTCCAGATCATCAACATCCCCTACAGCAGTTTTCAAGTGCTCCAAATACCGCTCAATTTTCTTCCAGTCAATAGGAGATGGTGCATTTGTATTTTCTATGAAGTCTTCAAGGTATGCCTCAAATTCCTTCGCTTCAAATGAAAGGTTCTCGTGCCCAAAGGTTGCGGCAGAACCGGCAAGCTTATGTACCATAAGTCGAAAGTTCTTCATACCTTCAATATCGGCAGTTTCTTTGAGTGCTGAAAGGCCTTTCTGCAGCTCCTTTACACGGGTGGGCAGCTGCTGAGTAAAATCGTCGCTAAGAGCAGCTAACTGCCTTTTTACTTCTTCGGATAATTCCACCTGCTTGTTCCTTTTTTGATTATTGTGCATATTTCTGTACTTTTTCTGCACAGGAATTGGCCCATTTCGGCATATGCACACAGGGAAAAACATTTCGCACTATTTCTAACTCCCTATATTTGATTATAAGTGAGTATGAAAGAATGTCAATTCTGATGTAAAACATGATATAAAACATAACACATTGCTGAAAATCTTAAAGTCGGGTATAGTAGAACTGACATGACCCCGGATGTACCACTTTCGCCGAGTATGGAAGATTATCTTGAAACAATCCTCACCCTGGAAACACAAAATCGGGTGGCCCGTGTAAAAGATATCGCTGCCGCCCTGAATGTACAGATGCCCTCGGTTACCTCGGCCTTAAAAGCCCTTAAGGAACGTGGTCTGGTCAACTATGAGAAGAACTCGTATATTGTCCTGACTGAAAGGGGCATGGAAATCGCAAAATCGGTTACTGAACGCCATTTCGCCGTAGCAGGATTTCTGCATAAAGTTCTCTGCCTGCCGGTAGAAGAGGCCCAGGATACCGCCTGCCGAATTGAACACGTGATTTCCCCGGAGATCGCCCGCCGCCTAAAACACCTTACCCATTTTACAGAAACAGAACTACTTGAAAAGTCATACGACAGCGAAGGGTGGAGCAAAATTATCAAACCGGATGATGAAGGAACCAAGCTGCCTGACAACGAGTAGGCGATGGGTAGACGAGAAGCCTATCTTGACCAGCATTTTAGAAATAGATATACTGAGCCTCACCTATTACGGGGTGTAGCCTAGTGGCTAAGGCGCCTGCTTTGGGAGCAGGAGACCGCCGGTTCGAGTCCGGCCACCCCGATTTATTTATTGGCTATTCGGGCGCCGAGCGTCGGTTAAACACGCCCGGAGGTTCATATGCGTCCATAGCTCAGCTGGATAGAGCAACGGCCTTCTAAGCCGTAGGTCGGAGGTTCGAATCCTCCTGGACGTAA
>JAWLDZ010000060.1:13598-14834 GCA_041686355.1 Spirochaetaceae bacterium | reverse complement strand
TCCAGCTTTTCAGCTTTTTCACGTGTTTCCTGATGAAGACCGCTGCTATACTCTATCCCCTGGGTCTGATTGTGCAATTCGGTCACTTTATCTTTGGCCGAGGAGTAGCTTCTGTAAAAGGCTTCTATCTCTCTTCGTTCTTTAGCAAGGTCGATATCAAATGAGAGGATATTTCTAACTTCTTTCATTAACCCATAGTCGGAATCGGAGAGCTGCTCAGCTGCCCTGCGGGCACTTGCCGCAACTTTTTGTGCCGTAGTCTTTCGCTGTTGGCGGAGCCCTTGTTCGGTTACACGGGCAGTGTTCAGGCTCATCTCGCGCTCATGCTGCTTTTCTTCGGCCAGCTTATACTCCTCTTCTGTACGCCGTATATCAGATCTAAGCGCAGCTGCTTGTTCGGATAGTTGATCACTGTCCATATTCAGGTACTCAGCCCCCAAATCATCCCCTATTTTTGCAGTCTCTTCCGAAATTTGGTGCTGTAAAACAGCTTGTTTTTGTTGAAGGGTATGCAGCTGTGTCTGTTGAGAGTACTGTTCCTCTTCAAGATCTTTTATTTCTGAATCTACCTTATTGGCTGCCTTCCGTACCTCAGCCGCCTCAGCATGCGCAGATTGTGCAGAGCCCCATGCTTCTCGAAACATCGTCTCATCATCCGGTGAAAAATCAGTCCAGACAAACTCCTTGCGTTGCTGGCTTAAGTGCTGCTCGATTTCTGCGAGGCCGCTCTGTCCCTGGGAGATCATATCCAGGCGGCCGTAGACTATCTCGAGGCTGCCGGCACAGGCAGTTTTCTGCTGGATGAGACTGCTGCGAACTGCCTCTAGGGCCTCGATGGACTTCTCTCCGTCAGGAACCTCATGGAACGCCTCATCCTCACCCTCCACCCGTGTATAGGCCGGACTCGGATGGTCGTGTGATCCGCAGACAGGACATGGCTGCTCTGGCCGGAGCAATCGACTTAGCGCTGCTGCACTCTGCTGCTCATCCCCATTCAGTATAGTACGGCGCAGGCTGTGCAGTGCTGCGCCTGCAGCATCCTCAGCCGCCTTAAAATACTGTTCAAGTTCTTTTGATGAAACTGACGGCTGTGCCTCTATACTGCGACTGTCTTCGAAGCCGGATATGAGGTCTGTTAATTCACGATAGAAGGCAGCAAGTTCCCCTCCCAACTCCTCTAAGCGCTCGCATACTGCTGCCGTCTCTTCGCTCTGCTGTGCAATTTCGGCAACTGAG
>JAWLDZ010000060.1:0-13498 GCA_041686355.1 Spirochaetaceae bacterium | reverse complement strand
CACTCTGATATCGCTGCAGCTCCTGGGCAGAGACATCCTCCATCATCGACAACTTACTCTGTACCTCGATCTGCTGCCCCTTCGCCTCCTGCAACAGTGCCGATGTAGCTGGACTCAGATCAAATTTTTCAAGGCTAAAAAGCTCTTTCAACATGCTGCGCCGGTCAGTTGCCCTCAACTGTAGAAACTCCTGAAACCTGCCCTGGGGAATAATAATAGTTCGGCGGAAGTTGTCGTAGGAGAGGCCCAAAACCTCTCGGGCGGAATAGGAACGGTTATCGTCATGCAGTGCAATAGCAGCACCATCCTCAATTTTATAGGCACGGCGCTTAAAGCTGCGTACATCTTCATATTTTTTACTGTTACGACTTCCTTCAACGGTAAACAGGTACTCCTGCCCGGCATGAATGAAACGAAAATGTACCTTCAGCTTTCGGGACTGCAGGTTCATCAGATTGTAATTACGGCTGTCCTTGGCATTCAGGCGGTCATTTTCCCCATACAGAGCTAAGGTAATTGCATCAAGAATAGTCGATTTCCCGCTGCCGACGGGGCCGAAAATACCAAACAGTCCGGCAGCTGTGAGGGGCTGGAAATCAATTTCGACTTCCTCCCGGTATGAGAACAACCCTTTAATTGAGAGGTACAGTGGTTTCAACTCTCTTCCCTTGCAGTACTCAGCACTTCCCGAAACAGCTCGGTCAATGCTTTCGGCGGCTCCGAGCCCTGGTGCTCGGCTGCATAATACTCGGAAAACAGTGTATCTATCGATTGACTCACATCGGCTACTTTGGACTCCTCGTGCATTTCGGCCCCGCGGATTTCCGGAATGATGCTTAGAATTCGATCGTGGGCGGCAAAGATACGGCGCCGCTCCTCAGAACTGAGGTAACTGTCCAGCTGCAGGGTAAGCTCTACATACGCCTCTTGATGCTCCGCAAGCCACTGTACTGCTTCATCCGTACTTTCACACACCGGCCTTACTACAGGCAAGCCGCTCTGCAGGGGAAGCTGTGTTACATTAGCCTCTGTACCCGGCTCCAGCTCGACAAGAAATACATACTTCTGCTGTTCCGATTCACTGCGGGAATACGCCAGGGGGCTGCCGCAATAGGCTATCGGCACCGGTTTTGGACACACAAAATGGCCCCGGTGCAGGTGACCCAGGGCAACATATTGGCAAAGTGCCGGAAATGCAGAAACGGGCACCGGGGGCAGGCCCCCTTTATAAAGAATAGGCTTTTCGTCCTCGGGTTCATACAATTCCTCCCCGGACTCGGTAGAATCTTCAAGCTCGAGCTGCAGTTGATCCTGGCCCTGATCATTGATTGCAAATAGATGAGCCGCCATCACATTTACATCCTCACTGCGAAACACCGCAGCTGCAGTGCGGTCCCACAAATCCGAAAGTCCGGCAATCAATTCGGAATCAGTTACAGGCTGGGCCTGACTTTTCTTAGGGCTCTCCCTCTCCTTTAGAATATCCTGAACACGCCGCTCATTTGCATATGGACTAGCCAGCACATTAAGAGGGGGAAGCCCTTCCCGTTCTATTCGTACTGCACCGGGGGCAGGAGAAGAGATGCTAACCCCGGAATCTGTGGTTATTGCAGGCAACTCGGTAGTGATGTAGCCCAGCAGTACTATGCCGTGCAGACGAGCAAGTGGGTCCGGGGCCTGGATTGCATCGGCAGAGTCATGATTCCCCGCGATAGCAATCACCGTCCGAGCACCGTTACAGCTCATTCGTTTTACTGCTGAGTAAAAGAGTTCCTGCGCTTCAGTCGAGGGGTTGAACGAGTCAAACAGATCTCCTGAAACTATCACCGCATCTACCTCATGCAGTTCAGCCAGCTCGGAGATCTCATCCAAAACTTGACGCTGCTCCTCTATACGCGAAAAAAGGTCCAGCCGTTTTCCTAAATGCCAGTCTGAAGTATGAAGTAGGCGCATGCAGGCGTACCGTCGACTAATTCCCGAGCATCAGTTGGGCGTAATTCTGCTCGAGCTTTGCCGCGGCACCGATATTAAGACTAAGAAAGGCGATTGTCTCCTCGCCTTTAGTGTAAATTCGAAAGGGATTATCTTCAAAACCAAGGTTTCGTAAAATTACGTGGAGCATCACGATCCCTAGACCGGCTCCTTCGGTATAATCTTCTGAAACGGCATACACGTCCGCCAGATTATGAGCATGTCGGGCTATCTCTACTTTTTTATTGATGCGCTGCTGCTCTTGTTCCGTTAAACATACATTATTGCGGATAACTACCTTAAAATAGGGCTCTTCAATCTGAAAGTGAAATTTTATATAGTAGCCGTTCTGTTTATGGTGTCGTGCATATTTTTCAGGATGCTGCAGTGCTTCCCGCTTGAAGTTAGTCATTCCGCTGTTATAATCCGTAGGATCTTCAATATCCAGCTGTTTTAAATCAAAATAAAGGCGTTTTAGGTTTGCTTTGTGCGCATTTCCGGCTACTTCGTGTATACAATAGCTGATATTGTTCATTAGAACATTCAGTCCGACCTCACTTAAATAGCGTTCCAGCACTGTATCAATGTATTCCCGCTCATTGCCAAGATAACTGTATGAGGTAACCGTTAAAACCTTGTTGCGTTGAATCGCATAATCGATGGTGCTTCTATCAACATTCATACCGCTGCCTTATTTACTAATTATTTCTTGCCGCTTTAAGTTTGAACATTGTAACCCCGTTTATCCAATAAGTCCAGTAGCATTTATTCCATACCCATGTTATTATTCTCTAAGTAAAATTTGAATTTTTGATAAGGGCAGGAAGCATATGCGTATTCGAACGAAGCTCGGATTTGTTGAGTTGATTTTAGTCGCCGGATTTCTTCTCGCCATGGGCGTGGTAATTTTTTATACTAACTCAATAATTAGATTGAAAGACTTCCAGTTACAATCAAACGTAGTGATGTCCTCTATAAGGAGGACTAATTACCAAACCCAAAGTCTACTGACCACCCGTGCTCCAATCATAGAAATTAGTGTAAACTGGACCAATACGATCAACGAATTTGAGCGGGATCTGAGAACTCTTTCAAATTTTTCTAATATAGAAATTTTAGACAACACTCAGAAAAAGCAGATGGAGGAGCTTACCGGCTGGTGGGATCAAATTTATCAGTGGTACTACAGGCCGGCTATCGACCAGTTACAAAAAATGCAGGTAGGTGAAGCCGGAAATGCAATTGGCAGTCAGGGGATTCTACGCACCCTCCTGGAATTACAATCAGCCGAGGGAGATCCGCCCGATTTTTTGGGTCAACTTCATACTATGCGAAACTACCGCGATCTCATTATGGATGAGACCCAGACCTTTAGCGATCGACTGCTTGAACTAACCTCCAGCATCGAAAGACAAGTAGACAGGAATATTCAACAGAGTTACCGAATTGTCATTGCCCTGATTACCCTGACGATCATCTTGACTATATTTATAACCACTCGCTTTGCCCACTTAATGGGCACACGTATTCGAAAGGTTGAACAAGCGATGCGGTATTTGGCACGGGGAGATTTCTCGACTCAGCTCGATATTCAATCAAAAGATGAGTTTCAGGAACTCTCGGAAAACTATAATATCCTGAAAACGCAGCTGCAGGAAAAACTAAACTCTGTGCTGGGCTTTATGGTAGATATTAGTAATTCTCTGGCTGAAGGCCCGCAGCTACAGCGAATTATGAACATCATTACCAGCTCAGCTGTAGAGAACACCGATGCCGACGGAGCGGGTCTTTACCTGGTAGACAGCGAACAGAAAATGTTGGTTCCCCAGACATTTTTCGGTGAATTTGTCCCGCCTTTTCCGGTTCCCGAAGAGGCAGCTAACTCACAGGAAAGAGCCCTGCAATATGCCCGAGAAACTCAGCTTAAAATCGGTGAGAACGCAATTGGAACCGCCGTCGAAAACGTCAAACCCCTCTTTATACGTTCCGCCTCCGAGCTAAGCAATGGAACACTGGGTTTTCATAGAGACAAGGATGATCCCCTGTATATTGAATCGTTAATTGTAAGCCCGTTGATGATCTCTCAGCGGGTATTAGGTACCATTGTAATGACCAAAAAGGCCGGTGGGGGAAATTTCACCGACCTCGACTTTACCCATATGCAGACTTTTGCGGACTACGCCGCACTTACCATCGACAACATTTTTAACTACGAGGAACTGATTGAAAAGCGCGAGATGCACCGGGAGATTGAAATTGCCGCCAATATCCAGAAGGGATTGCTTCCGCGGGAGATACCGGAACTCGCCTCGACACAAATGGCTGCTTTTTCTAGAGCAGCTAGGGGTATCAGCGGTGATTATTACGATGCATTTTTAATTGAAAAGGGAATTATAGGTGTCGTCGTATGTGATGTTGTTGGAAAAGGAGTACCGGCATCGCTTCTGATGGTAATGATACGTACTGTAATCAGACTTATATCATCCCCACAACGAAATCCTGCTCAGCTGTTGACCCTGCTCAATCGGGGTATAATTGGAAGAATCGGTACCGAGCACTTCGCTACTCTGAGCATGTTCAGCTACAACGAAGAGACAAAAGAGATTACCTATTCGAATGCAGCCCACCCGCCCCTCCTGCTCTACCGCTCATCAGAGGATGAGTTCCTGGAGATCGATACTCCAGGACTGCCAATCGGTATTGAGCAGAAGGAACAGTACGAACAACGAAAATTTACTGTCCAATCCGGTGATATTATTATTCTCTTCACAGATGGTATTCCGGAGACTCGCTCACCGGATGGTCGTGAGTATTCCACTGAAACCTTGAAAAACTCCTTAAAGCAGGTGAGAGATAAACCGGCTAAGGCTATTTCGAAGCACATAAAAGATGATTTGGACCGTTTCACCGAGGCGGCCGAACAACATGACGATCAGACTCTCTTTATAATGAAAATTAAGTAGAGAAGATAAGGAGAGGAGAACAGAGCGGTTTGCCGCAGCCCCAAAAAAGCGTCTACAAAAAACCGCTTAGAATCGCATGGCCAGGGTGATAAAAGAAACGTTATGTTGTTCAAATCGGTTTACATAACTGTCAAATAGGGTTCCCTGCCGGCGGCACTCCTCCTGCAGATAGGTAAGATAATACAGCCCAAGTTGATCTTCGTGATCAGCGGTAAGATGGCTGTAGAACTCCGACAGATCCTTGCCTTGGGTCTGTAGATGTTTTTTATCCTCAATATCCCTGCGAATACTGTCAGCTTCTGTCGACTGATTAAAGAACATAATCTGAAAGGGGTTAGTTTCGGTTACTGTGCCATGCCGCCCCTGAATTCTCCAAGAGATGGTAGCTTTCTCATTGTGGGCTTCCATACTCTCCAGAACTTTTAGTCTGTCATTTCTATTCTTCATAAAATGCTCTAAATCAACTTTCCCCTGCAGATAGTTGTCAACCGCTTTCTGCATCAAGCTTTTTTCAGAAAGAGTGGCCAACTCTAAAACTAGAAGACTTAGGTAATCGGCAATGTTGGTCTTTGCAAGATAGCTCCAGATTACTCCATCCAAAGCCTTAATTGTGCTGGAAAAGTTATGGGTATCTCCCCTCTCGCGGGCGAGCAATGCCCAAATTAGCGGATTTAACTGTTCTAAAAAATTTTGTCCCTTAAGTCGCAACAGCTGATCTTCCTCTTGCGAGAGATCTTCTAATTCCGACAAGTGTAGCCTAAAAATCTCTTCAACCGCCTCTCTAAAAACCGGCTTCACCTTTTCAAACTGCTGAG
The DNA here is from genome assembly GCA_041686355.1 of Spirochaetaceae bacterium. GTDB lineage: Bacteria > Spirochaetota > Spirochaetia > DSM-16054 > Sediminispirochaetaceae > DSBN01. The sequence continues at coordinate 7,749 of JAWLDZ010000060.1, read as the reverse complement.
TGTATTCCTTACTCTTGTTCTGCTGTAAAATGGTCTGAGTATTCAGGGCACCCCCAGGATTTTTACGGTTCCATTGAACCACCATCGGAGCTTCTTTCAACGCTTTAGCCAGTTTCCCGGAATACTCCTTGTACAGCACTCCATACGCAATCAACTTGGCCAGGTCCATGATTTCGGTACGTTTAGAGGTAAAGTCACTGCGGGACACTTCAAGACGCGAGATGTACCCTGCATACACGAGTCGCTGTAGAGTTTTGGCAGAATAGCTGTGCAGAACCACTGCACCCGGGTCTACCTGCGATCGCCCCTGCATGTACTCATTCGTTCGATGCCGCTGGTTAAAAAAGTACTCCCCCTCATCGGTGAGGGTTAGTTGTACGGGCAGTTCAATTATAGAAGACTTAGTATCGCTTCCCATGCTTAAGAGCTTGAGATCTCAATTCCAGGTCGTTTTTTTTCGTTAAAATTTTTATATACTGCAATAGCGTTTTTCTTATCATTGAAGACTACCCCGCCATCCCAGTACTCAACAGCGGCAAATAAGGCGTTTCCACCGTCATCCTCCGTGCTATCTGCGGTTCGATAGGAAAAATAGTTTTCAAGCTCTTCAAAGTTGTGATTTTCAAAGCATTCATTGCGTTTATTGTTGAATTGGTTCCACTCTTTGACCTGTTGAAACCCCTCACCCTCATCCTCGACAATCAAATGGGCATGCCCGGTACTGAAGGAGGCCCAGACTCTCACCTTTTTAGAGAGGTCCTTTTTATTACCATGGCGAACCGCATTCTTAATAAGTTCGCTTATCTGCTGCTCCAGCAGGTTAATCTCTTTGATCTCGGCGGGTGCCTTTTGAACAATCAACATTGAAAAAAAGCGTACCTGACGATAGTCGCTTGGAAACTCTTTATAAAACATACCGCTCTTATCAAATAATGGATGCTTTCCGTCAACGAGTATCTCTTTAGTATGCGACATATTCTTATCCCCTTAGCCTATTCACTCAATTCTTGCAGAGCTGTTTTTACATCTTCCACAATTGGAAAATATCCCATCAATTTGGTGAGCTTGATGACTTTTGCGACCGAGCCATGCACATTGGTAATCCGCAGACTATAACCATTTCGTTTAACCGAGGTAAAAATGTGAATAAGGGCACCCACGCCGCTACTGTCGATGTAATCGACACTCTCGAGGTTAATTACAATTTTTGTAATGTTCTTATCAAGCAGCTTGTTAATAACATCCTTTAGCTCATGGGCATTATACAGGTCCATATCGCCTTGGACATCTACAATATAAACATCTTTGTATCTTCTAAAACCAATTTCCATGCTCTTACCTTAAGTTGTGGGGTAATTTTCTCGCCTGTGCAAATAGCGTAATAAACCGTATCACTATTCAGGTAATACGTCAAGAAAATACTATTTCATCAATTTCATCCTATTTCATCGGTACAAAACGAACTGCTCCATGCTCACTCTGTTCATAGCCGGTAGAAGTGCGTAGTATTCGAACTAAGTATTGTTCCATCGTTCCAACCGGTCCCACCATTCGACCACCTATCTTCAGCTGCTTTAAAAGTTCAGTAGGAATTTTGCTCGGGGCTGCAGACAGCAGGATTACATCATAGGGGGCTGCTTCCGGATACCCCTTGTAGCCGTTACCCTGGATACAATGAACCGCAGAATACCCATTTTCTTCAAAGTATTTCCGTGCCCGTTCATACAGTAAGCCGATACGCTCAATGGTATACACCTCTTCAGCGAGGAGAGAAAGAATTGCCGCCGCATAACCGGAACCGGTTCCTATTTCAAGGACCCTTTCGTTACCCTGAAGTTCGGCAAGCTCACACATTTTAGCTACAATAAACGGCTGGCTTATGGTTTGACCGGATCCGATCGACAAGGGTGAATCTGCGTAGGCAGTTGCAGGATCAACTTCAGGTACAAACCGGTGGCGCGGGACTTGTGTGAAAGCTCGCAGGAGTCGAGCATCACTGATACCGCGGGCAGCTATCTGCTCTTCTACCATTTTATGCCGGTACTGCTCTGAGAAATCCATTGGGTCCCCCTCTCTAACTCTCCTCCGGCGAGTATTTTACTCGCAATAGAAATGTTCTTTCTAATTAACAGTATATTATGTTAGTCTAAGGTATACAAGAAGGGGATATTATGACAAAAGTGCAAGAATTACTAGTTGTAAATCTAAAACGAGCCCGTTACAACAACGGACTCTCACAGATGAAGTTAGCTGAACGGGCCAATCTATCGCTTGGCTTTATTGGCGATATTGAATCAGGCAAAAAGTTTCCATCTGCAACTTCACTACAAAAAATTGTGGATTCCCTGGAGATTCAACCCTATGAGCTATTTATTGATATCCACACCTCTCATTTAAACTGTCCCCTCTCTAAACTGCGTTGTGTGCAGAACGAATTAGTAGGTAAAATAGACGAAGAAATTTCACAGACCTTAAACAGACATTTCTATGCTAAGGATATTTCCGATAGGGGACAAGATTTCTAAGATCTCCCTTGGCAAGGGTATTAATAAATGTATTGGAAATCTTGTAACTGGACGGCTACACCTAAAACCTAAAAGCATCTATACTACAGATATGCAGAGTATACCTATAAATACATATGATTCACCCACTGCCGTCCTTGAACTCATCTATAAATTAAAAGTTAAGGATGTAATGACTTGCGAAATACAAACCAGCAAACCCGATACCACTATGGGTCAAGTCCGTACTATTCTCAAGGACAATAGCATCACCGGTCTTCCGGTAACAGAGAACAATCAAATCCTTGGAATTGTAAGTATGGAAGATGTGCTGCAAGCCCTCGATGCAGGGGGTATTGATGCGCCGGCAGAACAATATATGAGTAAAAAATTGATTGTCCTCGAAGAGGATATGCCGATTTTCTTTGCTATCTCGTATTTCGGGCGCTACTCATACCGCCGGTTTCCGGTAATTAACAAAGCCAATGAATTAGTCGGCATTGTAACTTCACGGGATATAACTACCAAGCTCCTGGTTGAAGCTAATCGCGAAATCGAGCGCTTGGAAAATGAAACCGGAACACCCCAGGAGGTGTACACCGGCCAGGTTGAACGCTGGTTTAAAGTTCAGCGTTACGATTTTGAGAATGCCGGCTTCGCCTCGACGGAGATAAAAAAAATACTGAAGGGACGAAGTATCAACAGTCAAACAGCTCGGCGGATAGCAATTAGCGCATATGAACTCGAGATGAATTTAGTTGTCCATTCAAATGGAGGTTCGATCCACTTTTTGATGGATGATAGTCGCGTCTTAGTACAGGCGGATGATACAGGTCCGGGAATCGAAGACGTTGAAGCAGCCCTCACCGAAGGCTTCACCACGGCAACTGAATGGATTCGTAGTTTAGGCTTTGGAGCAGGAATGGGTTTACCCAATGTACAACGGGTTTCTGATGAGTTTTCCCTGACCTCCGAACCAAACCGTGGGACCCATGCCAAATCGATTATTCAGCTGCCCAATCCTAAAGAAAACATACAGATCAAACTACACAGGAGGAGTAACACATGAAGGTACAGGAGATACAAAACTGCATAGATGGAGAGGCAAAGACCAAGGGAGACCCATCGGCGGAACTACAAGACGCTTATACCTCGGATCTTCTGAGCGATGTTATGGGTAATGCCCCTGCAAACAGTGTACTGATCACGGTTCAAGGACATAAAAACACCGTGGCAGTAGCGAATTTGGTCGGCATGCCGGCTATTATTCTTTGTAATGGTCGCGGTGTACCCCCGGACATGCAGGAAAGTGCAGAGCAAGAGGGCATAGCTTTGTATACTACAAAACTTGACCAATTTACCGCATCATATAGAGTTGCCCAAGCCCTGGGGAAAATTTAGAGCTCCATGCACGTGACTGCCGATCTGCATATCCATTCCTGCCTCAGCCCCTGCGGAAGCTTAGAGATGTCACCAAAGCGAATAGCTGCAGAGGCGGCAGCCCGGCAAATCGATATGCTGGCTATCACCGATCATAATTCATGCCGTAACGCCCCCGCTTTTAAGGAGTGTTGTAACAGGCAGGGTATTGTTCCTCTGTTTGGTATGGAGGTTACCTCGGTTGAGGAGGCTCATGTGGTATGTATATTTGAAGATACCCCTGGGGCACTGGATTTTGGCGAGTATATAGAATCGCACCTTCCCGAGCCACGGGGAAGCTCAAGTATGGGAGGCGATCAGGTATACGTCGATGCCGAAGAAAATATACTGGGACAGGTGAACAAACTATTAATTGCTGCGACGGATATCTCAATTGACCAGTTAGTTACCATGGTTCATGAGCGGGACGGGATTATATTTCCCGCCCATATCGACCGGCCTGCCTTCAGTATTGTGATGCAGTTAGGCTTCCTGCCCGAGCTTCCCTATGATGCAATCGAGTGTGTAAACCCCAACTGCGGTATTGATACCCTGGGACTTCCGATCATCACCAACTCTGATGCCCATTACCCCGAGGATATCGCAAGCCGCCCGAGTGAATACCAGATGGACACTCTCTCATTCAAGGGCCTGAGGGCAGCCCTGAGCCGACAGCACGGGCCCGAATCCGGTTGATTGATCATTCGTTGAGCACATTTTTCAGACGTTCTAACACCTTTTTTCTCTCAAGTGGTTTGATAATATAATTTTTGGCCCCCAGCATAAACGATTTTTTCACTAAATCCTGGCGTCCGAGAGCACTGATCATAACTACCTTGGCATTGGAATCAAACTCAACAATTTTTTCCAGCGCGCTTACCCCATCCATTCCGGGCATCGTAATATCCATCGTCACTAAATCGACCTTCGGAAAAAGGGCTTTATATTTATCTACAGCCTCATTTCCATCACCGGCGGTATCCGCTATAGTATAACCTTCACTGCTGAGTATTTGATTAAGCTGTTTTTTTACAAAAATCGAGTCGTCTACCAGTAATACCCGATACGCAGACCCATCCGGCTTCTGCCCCTCGGGAGTGCGATTATTGATTTCAGGATAATCCCCTGTGGTTTTCAAATTGTCCCCCTTTTTCAGACTACCCCTATTCTTATAGGTTTTTATTTCAATTTCAACACAGCTCTTTTAAAAAGTCGTTTTTGTTATATACCGCTCAGGTACGCTCAGGTACGGCTTAGGTACAGTAATTTTTGCTCTACTTGAATATATTTATCGCTTACTCTACCATTACTTCGCAAAAAGGGGGAGGAAATGAAGACCTATGCAGAGATAAATGAAAAAATCGCCTCTGGATCAGCGGTGGTGCTGAATGCGGAGGAGGTCAGTGACTATGTCGATCGTAAGGGATTATCCGCAGCTGCCGCAGAAATTGATGTAGTAACTACTGCTACCTTCGGCCCGATGTGTTCCTCCGGATGCTTTCTTAACTTTGGCCACAGCATACCCAAAATTCGCATTACTGAAGCCTGGATCGATGATGTACTGACATATTCAGGGCTAGCTGCGGTTGACCTGTTCATGGGTGCCTCCCAGCTGCGAAACAATGACTCGGCCAATATGTATTACCCGGGAGAGTTCCGCTTCGGCGGCGGCCATGTAATAGAGAAACTTGTAGCCCGTAAGGAGCTGCAGCTGTTTGCTCTCTCCTACGGTACCGATGAATACCCGCGGCGGGAACTGCGCACCATGTTCACTATCGACGACTTAAACCAGGCAGTCATGGTAAATCCGAGAAACTGCTACCAAAATTACAATGTGGCGACCAACTCCTCGGATCGGCCAATTTATACCTACATGGGCTTATTAAAGCCCCGCATGCAGAACCTGACCTACAGTTCGGCAGGACAGCTCTCCCCTCTCTTAAACGATCCGTATTACGATACCATCGGCGTGGGATCGGCGGTATGGTTGGCCGGTGCTCGCGGCCATGTGTATTCCGAAGGAACTCAGCACACCGGCAGCGTTGAACGCACGGAAAACGGTGTACCCGCAGAAGGTGCAGGAACCCTGGCACTTACCGCCGACATGAAGCAGATGCGTCCCGAATTTGTACGAGGAGTGAGCCTGAAGGGCTACGGTGTATCTCTGGCACTGGGAGTGGGGGTTCCTATACCAATTCTCAACGAACAAATTCTGCAGTACACCACAGTGCGGGATGATGAAATAAAGGCTGAGCTAATTGATTACTCCTACGACTACCCTATGAAGAGCGGTAAAGTCATAGCCCATCTTACCTACGGGCAAATGAAACGCGATGAGGTTGAAGTAAACGGAAAAAAAATTGAAGTCTCCTCCATGTCGAGTTATTCCAAGGCCCTGCACATTGCCGAACTATTAAAAGCCGAAATACAAAGCGGCAGCTTCCTCCTCAGCGAACCGTTGCAGAAATTACCACGAAACAACAAATCCAAATCGATGGTCCTGCGTGAGGGTGAAGGAGGAACCGTGAAATGAAAACTCAAAAGTTCTTATTAAGCTTTAACAAACAACTGGCGGAAAAACCTATTGTCTATCATCTGGTAAAGGAATACGACCTGGTTATAAACATCTTTCGTGCCCGTATCACCGCAGACGAGGAAGGCTTTATGGTACTGGAGGTCTCCGGTACCGATGAGCATATCTCACAGGGTATAGATTTTATTCGCAACAATGGAGTAACTGTCAATTCCGTGGAAAAGGGCCTTCGCTGGGATCAAGCAGTCTGTACCCACTGCGGAAACTGTCTGCCCCACTGCCCGGTGGATGCGCTCTACATTGTGAATGCGGCCACCCGTGAAATAGCCTTCGATTCCGACAAATGTGTGGAATGCCTCAACTGCATCCCCAACTGTCCCTATGGAGCGGTCACTTCGGTTTTTTAGAATCATGGGGGCTATAAGCATGCAACAGAATATGCGCAGCCGGCGAGAGTTTCGCAGTTTTCAATTCAGAGAAGCGGTGTACAGAGTCCATTCTACTCATTTTTCGTCAGTTAGCCGTACAATTCGCAGACTATGGAACGAACTCGAAGAGTTCATTGTTCGTTACCCCCAGTTTGCCCACGCCCTCCAGCCCCTTTCCGCAATTCCTGACATGCCGCCGGAAAGCGTCCGACGGATGATCGAGGCCTCTCAAGCTGCGGAGGTAGGGCCGATGGCAGCTGTAGCGGGGACCTTTGCCCAGATGGCCGCTCAAGCCGGACAGGAAGCCGGTGATCGGGAAGCAGACGGGGAAACAATTATCGAAAACGGGGGCGATGTGTTTTTATTCATTCAGCAGCCCCTCAGTATTGGCTTATGGTTAGGCCCGAAATCGCCCTTTGACCGCTTAGCCCTTATGATTGAACCGGCAGACAGCCCGTTGGCCGTCTGCTCTTCCTCGTCAAGCCTTGGGCACTCTAAGAGTTTTGGTCAGTGCGATTTATTTACCGTATTCTCAAAAGATGCTTCGTTTGCCGATGCGGCAGCTACAGCCTTCTGTAACCGTGTTCATACTCAGCATGATTTACAGTCGGCCGTAGAAGCGGCTATCGGTATTAGCAAAATTGAGGGTGCAATAGCCATTAAAGGGGACAAACTGGCAATGGCCGGCAATACGCCGCAGTTGATCCGCCATGCAGATCCGGACCTGCAGCGTAAGATTACCCGCCATGACCGTTCCGGTTTTTAATTCCGGTTTTTAATTCCGGCTGCCGAAAATCCTCAGCAGAAACAGAAAAATATTAATAAAATCGAGGTACAGCTTCAAAGCCCCCATAATAGAAAGCTT
>JAWLDZ010000059.1:0-14844 GCA_041686355.1 Spirochaetaceae bacterium | reverse complement strand
GATCGGTGTTATCATGTGGCGCAGCATGAAGTCCCGGGGCCAGAACATGTTTTCAGTTGGTGAGAACAAGGCCAAACTCTACGATAAAACCAAAGTGCAAATGAGCTTTGCAGACGTAGCCGGCCTGGAATCCGCGAAAGAGGAAATCCAGGACATAGTTGATTACCTAAAGAATCCGGACCAATACAAAAAGCTGGGCGCCCGCCCAAGCCGCGGAATACTTTTAGTCGGCCCTCCGGGAACCGGTAAAACCCTCATCGCCCGCGCAGTGGCCGGTGAAGCGGATGTTCCTTTTTACAGCACCAGCGGATCCGATTTTATGGAGATGTTTGTCGGAGTTGGAGCGGCGCGGGTGAGGAATATGTTCAACGATGCCAAGAAATCAGCCCCCAGCATCATCTTTATCGATGAGCTGGACTCCATCGGTCGACACCGTGGAGCCGGCCTAGGAGGCGGGCACGATGAGCGGGAACAAACCCTGAATCAGCTGCTGTCGGAAATGGACGGGTTTGAGCAGAATGAAAGTACCATTATCATAGCCGCCACGAACCGTCCGGACATCCTTGACCCGGCTCTCAAACGACCGGGGCGTTTCGACCGTGAAATAGGCATCGACCTGCCGTCGTTGAAGGACCGCGAGTTCATTCTAGAGCTGCATGCGAAGAAGAAGCCCATGCATAAATCGGTAGATCTTACCCGGGTCGCCCGCGGTACTCCGGGTTTTACCGGTGCGGACTTAGAGAACCTGCTGAACGTCGCAGCCCAGATCGCAGCCCGTGGGAAAAAGGAGTCGGTTGAAGAGGCGGATATTGAAAATGCACGGGACACCGTCCTGATGGGACTGAAGCGCACCGGACTTACCCTCACTGAAGAGGACAAAGAGATGATTGCCTACCACGAGGCCGGGCATACTCTAATAGCACATGAGCTGCCTAACTCCGATCCAATTCACAAGGTAACTATAATTCCGCGGGGCAAAGCTATGGGTGTAACCCAGCAGCTGCCGGATGAAGAACACTACATCTATAAAAAAGAGCAGTTGGAAGACCGCATCACTGTCTTGTTAGGCGGACGTTCAGCTGAGGCAGAAGTATATCAGACATCCACCACCGGGGCCGAAAACGATCTGGACCAGGCATCGAAGTTGGCACGTAAAATGATTATCGCCTGGGGCATGAGTGAAGTCCTGGGGAACACACACTTGGCCGATGAAAAGAGCAACGTCTTTCTCGGTGAAGAGTTGACCCGGGGTAAGCAGTACAGTGAAGAGACCGCCCGCAAGGTTGATGATGAGATAAAAGCTCTTCTGGACCGCAGTTTCCAAGCAGCAGGGGCCATATTGAAGGAAAAGCGGGCTGCCCTGGATGGGCTGGCTAAGGCGCTGATCGAAAAAGAAGAGATCACCGGCGAAGAGGTGGACGAGATAATAGCCGCTGCCTTAAAAGCTTAGTTTGGTTGTAGTGAGTTAATTAGCACTGAGTCAATAAGCACTGAATTAGTAAGCACTCAAAAAAAATAAGGCTGTCCGAGATAATATCTCGGACAGCCTCTTTTTTTAAACTACTTTTTTAGGCTTCTGAACAACTATTTTGTTCTAAGCCCCCTTGGACTTTTTAACTATGCCCAATAGGACATGTCGAGTTGGTTTTCGCTCTTGGCAACCAGGGTTGTTCCGGCCATATCACCGGTTACGTTGACTGCGGTTCGGCCCATGTCTAGGATTGCATCGATTCCGAGGATCATGGCGTAGGCGGCGGCAACAGCCGAGCCTTCTTCAACCGGCAGTCCGATAGACTGAAGAACCATCATCAGCATGATCGCACCTGCTCCGGGTACACCGGCGGTTCCGATGGATGCCAGTACGGCGGTAATAACAATCATGATCTGTTGGGCAAAATCCAGCGGCAGACCGATGGCAAAACCGATGAACATAGCACAGACTGCCTGGTAAATGGCGGTTCCATCCATATTGATGGTAGCTCCTAAGGGCAGAGTGAATGAGAATACATTCTTGGAGATTCCCATGTTCTCGCGGCACACGCGCATGGTAACAGGCAAGGTACCGCCGCTGCTGCGGGTCACAAAGGCCGTAATGATAGCCTCTTTTCCCTTCGAGAGAAACTTCCAGATACTCAGCTTGTTAAGCGTAAGCAGTCCGCCGTACACAAGCAGCACGTGAACTACCAAGCCCAGGTACACACCAAGGGTTACGATTCCCAGGGGTCCGGCAGCTTTAGCACCCTGCTGTGCAAAAACAACGGCCAGCAGTGCAAATACACCAATCGGGGCATACTGCAGTACTCCGCGCACTACAATAAACATGGCCTCGGCGGCGCCGTCGAAAATCTTGTACAGAATGTCACCGGCGGTTTTAACGCGCTCATCTCCGCTGATTTTAAGATAACTCATGCTGATACCAAAGACGATGGCGAAAAAGATGGTCGGCAGTACATCGCCGTTTACAATTGCCGCGAAGGGGTTCTTCGGCACGATATTCAGCAGGGTATCCTGCAGAGCCGGTTGTTCTACCGCCTTACCGGCAGCACCGCTGGCCGAGGTAAGATCGAGTCCCAATCCCGGCTTGAAAATGTTGGCCATAATCAGTCCGACTGCAATTGCAAACGCTGAAGTCAGCAGGTAAAACAGTACGATCTTGATACCGACTTTTCCCAATTCGGCCGGACTAATACTGGCCGCACCAACTACCAGGGTAGTGAAAATAACCGGCATAACGATCATTGTCAGCAAGCGGACAAACAGGTCTCCGAGAGGAGCGACCCACATGATAGAATCTCCGAAGATAAGCCCTACGACGGCACCTAAAATCAAGCCGATCAAAATTCTTAACAACAGGTTTGATTTGAAATACCAGTCGAAGGCTCCTTTTTTTCCTTCTGCACTCATAACTTTGTTGCCTCCTATAAAGATATGCGAAAATAGTGATACTATCATTTAACAACGGGAATCGGCTGCCGTAAATGCGCCATAGTGCGTATTTTAGGGCAGAAAGTTCAGGTAAAGAGGGGGTTCTATACACCAAATGGTGTACAGTCGAGGTACATTCGAGGTATATGCCTTGTACAGCCGGCTTAGATCAGGTCGGTTTCCATAACTTTTTTCATAAATTCAACTTTTGAACTGACGTTTAATTTCTTGTATATATGCAAGATATGCTTTTTAACGGTCGAACTGGCAATGCAGTAATGATCGGCGATTTCCCGGTAGGTGAGGCCGTTTACAATACCCTTGACTATCTCCTTTTCCCGGGGGGTCAGGTTGTAATCATCGTGGTCTTTGCTGCTGTGGTCGCGCTGAAACTCCTGCAGCAGGACCCGGGCTACATTGGGGCTGATGGGAGAGCCGCCGGAGTGCAGCGCCCGGATCTGCGCCACCAGTTCTCCCGGTTTGGAGTTCTTTAAGATGTAGCCGGTAGCTCCAGCCTGGACGGCATTCAGAATTTTCTCCTGCTCTTCAAAGATGGTAAGAATCAGTATGGCAACCTCCGGGTAGCAGCGCTTGACCTCACTCGTCGCTTCAATTCCCGACATCCCCGGCAGCTCAATATCCATCAGAATAATATCCGGCGGGCCCAGTTTCTTGATCCCCGCCAGCAGCTCCTCCGCAGAATCATACGCTTCAACCACCTTGATCCCCTCTTCCATATTAAGCAGATAACGAAAGCCCTCTCTGACATCTTTTACATCTTCGCAGATCATTAGACGGATCATAGCGTACTGTGCTCCTTCAGCTCCATGGGCAGTTCAATCTCGATTTTCACTCCATGCCCCGGTTCAGTTCTCAGTTCAAAACTACCACCCAAATTTTCAATCCTATGCTGCATATTGTTCAGACCAAAGCCCTGCCCGCCAATTAAAGTGCTGTCAAAACCAAGCCCGTTATCCGAGTAATGAAGAGTAATTTTACCTGGAACAGTATCCAACGAAAGCTCTACCGTCGAAGCCTGGGAGTGCTTAAGAGTATTGCTCACCAGCTCCTGCAGGATCTTCTCTATTTCAAAGCGGGCTTCCCGGTCCAGCTCGTTTAACTCTTCAGGGGCGGAAATTGAATAGACAAAACTGATATTTTTCAGACTGAGCCGCTCTTTGATATGGTGGCGAATGAGTTTTGGGAAATCAATGATTTTTCGGCTCTCATCCTGGGAACTGAACAGAATCTCCTTCAGATCACCGATTGCCCGCTGAGTGTTGCGCTCTATCTGCTCCAGCATATTCTGCAGAACCTGAGGGTCTTTCTCCACAGCCGACTGGGCGACATTGTTGGAGATAAAAATGTTCGTCAGCCGGGCCCCCAGTGAATCGTGCAGATATCCATAAATCCGCTCCTTCTCCTCTATAATCCGCAGCCGCACATTCTCCTGCTGCAGGTCGGCGATCTTCCGGGTACGCCGCTCCACTTTCTCTTCAAGGCTCTTCCTGTAGTCATTCACTATACCGATTAAACGGTTGAACTGGCGTGCCAGTGTGCCGAACTCATCGTCGCGGGTAATCTCCACCCGTGCCTCGGTCTCCCCCCTCTCGAGTCTCTGCATAACGTCTATGGTAGCCTTCAGGGGGTGGATAATGATTCTATTGCTGAAAAAGCCGATTACCACCGACAGCATCATCATCAGCAGAATATCAAAGAACACATTCAAACGAATGCTCTCTGTCGCCTGGGCCATGACCACCTCATAAGGCAGCGCCACCAGGACCTTCCAGCCGGTCATCTGGTTCTGAGTTGAGGTTATATAATAACGCTCTCCGTTATCCAGGACAGTGTTAAAATGGGAGTTCGGTTCCCGGGAGAGCTCGTTCACTTCAAACATGTGAAACTCTTTCAGCTCTAATTCATCCAGGGAGGATGAGAATTGGTTGACAATGATCTTGTTTTCTTGATTCAGCAGAATCACCCGTCCGCCCTTTTGCAGTTTCAGCTCTTCTATCATCCGTTTTAGATCGTCCAGCATAATATCCAGGCCAAGCACTCCGATAAACTCACCGTTAGGGTGATAAAGGGGCTGCACGCCGGTGATCCCCAGGGCGTGAACACTGGCGTAGATATAGGGCTTAGTGATGGTAAAACCGCCGGCTTCAACCGCCTCCTGATACCAGGGCCGCTGCCGCGGATCGTATCCGGGTTCGAAGACCGGTGCATGATCAACAAAGCCCTCGCCAATTCCCCATTCGTGCATCTCGCCGTCGGCGGTGCCCAGATAAATGGCCCGCAGATACTCACTGCGCGCCCGCACCGTCGAGAGGATAATGGTGCGCATCTCATCGAGACGCAGCTCATAGAAAGCCGGGAAACCGGTCATCGAGCGGGTAAGATTCTCAATCTCAATAAAAAAACTGTCTATCTGCTTATCGGTTTCAGTCAGAATTGTCTGAGAGAGTTCGCGGGCATTTTTCACGGCGGTATCTTTTAGCAGGCTGTAGCTCATAAACAGCAGCAGCAATAAAAAGAACACCACCGTCCCGCTAATCGAGAGAATGAATTTGGTTTTTATGCTTTCCGAGGTATTCACCATTCAGAGTTTATGCGGCATCTAGAAGGGCCAGAAGCTTGAGTCGTACCAGGAAGATTCCAATAGATCCTGATAAATCTCGCTTAGAAAAGCTGAATGGGTTTTCTCCCAGCGTGAGAGTTCCTCAAACATGGCTTTCGCCGATTCATCCTGCTCCTTTTCCGCCTGCTGGGAATAGAGCTCTACCGCCTTCTCCTCCATGGCAATGGCGGCTGAAATAGAGGCCGCTTCGTAGCTGGAAGCACTTATCTGGCCGGTAATCTGCTTAGAGAGCACCTCGCGGGAAAACTCTTCCGGGTCACCCAGGTTGCCCTTAAAGTCGAAGCTGCCGCTGTTCTGGTACTGCGAGGCTTGTTGTGTAAGCAGCTGTTCATGTTTCTTCTCTTCCTCTGCCATAATGGTAAAGATATTTTTTACGGCCTCGCTGCTGGTATGCGTGGCAACCTGCTTATAAAAACTCTGTCCCTGCTGTTCAAGAATAATTGCCTTCTTCAAAATATCGAGTACCTGTGTATCATTCATTTGTTCTGCCTCCTTGTCCTTGTATTCACATGATACACTTAAATTTGATGAAAATAAACCGGGAAATCAAGTTTCGGCGGGGGGGCGCCCCCGCGCTCCATAGCCGCCGGGCCCTGGTCACTCACTTCGTTCGTTACTCGGGCATGCATCCGGGTTCAGACTGGGGCCCCCGGCCCCTCTCTCGGCTCCGCTCCTCCGCTCCGCCGGGGGCCGGGAGCGGCTATTCCGCTCCCCCCTTAGGGTGCATCCTGAATCTAGGCGCAGCGGAAGGCGGCGCGGGCCAGGCGGCGCGCGCCGTGTGCAGAACTAGAGCGGCGCGACCTCTACTTTGCCGCCGGCCAGGGCCTCCATCGCCTTGCGGTTGGCCTCCGTGTGGGCCTCTAGGCTCAGGCGGCCCTCCATGATGCTCCGCCGCACCTGTTCAAGCCCCAGGTTCCCCGGGGCCCCGACGGAGCTGCGCAGGGGCAGGCTCTCGGAGGCGGTTCGCTTCTTCAATTCATCCAGGTGGGTGCCGACTTCCAGGTAGGCATCGCGGAAGCTCATGCCGGCCTGCACTTTTTCCAGGGCCGCATCGGTGGCGTAAATCTCCGGGGGCATGGCCGCCTCCAGCACCTTGCGGTTCACCTGCAGCGAGTCCACGGTCAGGCTCATCACCTTCAGCGAGCGGTAGGTCAGGGCCAGGCCGCGCAGAAAAGGCTCCTTGGTCTCCTGAAAATCGCGGTTGTAACCGCTGGGCAGGGAACGGATTACCTGCTTAATCTGCTGCGCGTAGCCCGAGAGGGTGGCGGATTTACCGCGGATCAGCTCCAGCATATCGGGGTTGCGTTTCTGGGGCATAATGCTGGAGCCGGAGCAGAGCTCCTTGGGCAGGGTAAAATAGCCGAACTCGGGCATGGAGAACAGTATCATATCCTGGGCAGCCTTGCTCAGGCTCAGCATCAGCTGTTCGGCGGCATCCAGGAGCATCGACTCGAACTTTCCCCGGCTGTTGTTTGCGTACAGCACGTTCTGCTGCAGCCTCCGGAAGCCCAGCAGGTCCGCCGTCATCTGCCGGTCCAGGGGCAGGGGCACTCCGTAGCTGGCCGCCGAGCCCAGGGGCGACTGGTCCACATGTTCGGCCACCTGCTGCAGATGCCGGGCCCCGTCCTGCAGCTCCTCGGCAAAGCTGCCGGCCCACAGCCCCACCGAAGCGGGCATGGCAATCTGCATGTGGGTGCGTCCCGGCAGGGGGACATCCCGATGCGCCTCGGCCAGGGTCAGAAAGGCCTCCGCCGTCTCGTAGGCAGCGCCCAGCAGCCGGTGGACCGCATCCCGGGCCCAGACCCGCAGGGCGGTGAGCACCTGGTCGTTGCGGCTGCGGCCGGTGTGGATCTTTTTGCCCGCCTCGCCCAGGGACTCCACCAGTGCATTCTCGATGGCCGTGTGCCCGTCTTCATCTTCAGGACGCAGGGCAAACTCATCGCGCTGCACCCTGCCGATAATCCCCCGCAGTTCCCCCTGCAGCTGCTCCAGCTCCTCCCCGCTGAGGATGCCGATCTTCTCCAGCATCCGCGCATGGGCGATACTGGCCAGGGCATCGGCGGTCAGTATCTGCCGGTCCAGCTTCCAATCCTCGCCAACGGTAAACTCCTCCACCAGCGCGTTCAGCTGATAATCCTTCTGCCACAACTTTGCCATCCCGTCCTCCATTGCACTTCGATGCTGGAAGCTTACCGGCGCCCCACCCGATTGTCAACGTCCCGCGGCCCGGGGCTGCTGTCGGCCCGGGGCCGGCCGGCAATTGACACAGCCCCCCTTTGGCGCTACCCTTGGGCATCATGGAAATATACACACGCTTATACGAACTGCTTGAAGATACCGCCCGCCGCCGCACCGTTGCCCATCTGTGCATCGGCCTCGGCTATACCGTGGTGGTGCTGGATAACGGCGACTCCGGGGTGGCCTATAGCTGGGTGGAGACAAAGGGCTCCTGCACGCTATTTAAAGATCCCGAGGATTACGAAGGGAAATCGGCTTCTTTAATTTTAAAAAAACTTTTCTCCCAAGACCTGCTGGAACGCTCGGTGGCGGTTGCCGCGGTCAATGCCCTCAATTACAGCGCTGCTTCCGGTTGTGCCGCAGATCGCGACTCATTGCTGGAGGATTTACACATTGCAGAAGGCAGTCGAGTCTCGATGATCGGCTATTTCGGCCCGGTGGTGGACAAACTACAGGCCCGGGGCGCCTCGGTCAACGCCTTCGACCTGGGCAAGCAGATAGGCTCACAGGAGGAGTTTTACCGCAACCTGGAGCAGAACAGCGATGCGGTCATCCTCACCTCAACCAGCCTCATCCACGGCTCTACCGAAGAGGTGCTGTCCCATGTGCCCCAGGGCACCCCCTGTGTACTCTTGGGGCCCACCACCCCCATGCTGCCGGAGGCCTTCGCCCACCTGCCCATCAGCATCCTGGGCGGTACCCTGCCCACGGACAACGACCGGGTAGTAAAAGCGGTCCGCCACGGACGGGGAACCCACGCCATCCAAAAGGCCGCGCGCAAGGTGTACTGGAAAAAAAAGGAATAGAGGCGGGAGCTAATCGACGATTGCCGGGAAGGGCGGCCGATTGGAGGGCATTTCCCGGACAGTTCTAAAATAGACAAATTTGCGCATGAAGCGCTGCAGAAAGCTGCACAGGTACTCCCGGGGCAGCTGTAAAAACAGGGAGTACTCTTGGGCTTGGTAGAAAAAGACCGGCCTGGTCGCCTCCCGGCTGCCGGAGCCGCCGTCCACCCGATACAACTGATACCCCTCGCAAGCAACCCCCTCCCACCGAGCGAAACGGACAATCTCCTCTTCGGTGTACAGCACTTCAATCCGGCTGTCCAGGTACTCGTAGCGAGCCCGGTAGTGGGGCAGTACATTCGAGGGCAGATAGGCAATACCCCGAGCCCGCTCCGGCCCGTCGGTTAAAATGGCCACGTCCTGCGATTGGGGCTGGTCCTCCTGAGCGGCGGCGGGGCCGGGAAAACCCAGCGCCGGCAGCAGCAGCACCAGCGCAGCAACAACAGCAGCCGCCGGCAGCAGCCCCGCCCCTCGGCCCTTATTCAACCGTGACGCTCTTGGCCAGGTTGCGGGGCTGGTCGACATTACGTTCGAGCTCCAGGGCTACCTCGAAGGCAAAGAGCTGCAGGGGCAGCACCATCAGGAAGGGCGAGAGCAGTTCGTGGGTTTTGGGAACCCACAGCACCTCGTCGGCCATCTCGGCTATCTCATCATCGCCGTCCACGGCCACCGCAATCACCTTGCCCTCCCGGGCCTGGACCTCTTTCATGCTGTTAATCACCTTCTCGCGCAGGCCGCCGTCGGGAACCAGGAAGACGCTCGGGGTGTGCTCGTTGATCAGGGCGATGGGCCCGTGCTTTATCTCGGCGGCACTGTAGCCTTCGGCATGGATGTAACTGATCTCCTTCAGCTTCAGGGCCCCTTCCAGGGCGACCGGATACAGCAGGCCGCGGCCAAGAAACAGAAAATTCTCATGGTGGGCGTAGCGCCGGGCAACTTCCCGTATATGCTCGGCCCGCTGCATGGTCTGTTCAACCAGGGCGGGTATGCGGTTCAGCTCGGAGATAAAGGTATACCCCTCCTCGAAGGAGTAGTGGCGCATACGGGCCATCAGCAGGGTAAACAGGTAGAAGACCGTTATCTGACTGGTAAAGGCCTTGGTGGAGGCCACGGCAATCTCCGGGCCGGAGTGGATATACACCCCGCCGTCGGACTCCCGGGGGATGGTCGAGCCGACCACATTACACACCCCCAGGACGGTGGCGCCCTTCCGCTGGAGCTCGCGCATGGCGTACAGGGTGTCCGCAGTTTCACCGGACTGGGAGACCACAAAGTAGAGGGTGCTCGGCTGGACGATGGGGTTTTTGTAGCGCACCTCCGAGGCAAGCTCGGCGTGGGCAGGTATGCGGGCCATCCGTTCCAACAAGAAGGCACCCACCATGCCGGCGTAGTAGCTGGTACCGGCGGCCACTATTTCCACCCGCTCGATGTTCAGCAACTCCTTGGCCGTCAGGTTTAAGCCCCCCAGGTGGCCGGTGGCCCCGTCAAAGTCGATCCGCCCCTGCAGGGCCCGCTGAATGGACTGGCCCTGCTCGTGGATCTCTTTTTCCATGAAAGTGGTATAGCCGTTCTTCTCCAGCTGCTCCAGCTCCCAGTGGATGTGCTCCACCTGCTTTTCGATGTGCTGGTCGTTGATATCGAACATCTTGTAGGAGTCTTTGGTCATACTGACCAGCTCGCCGTCTTCCATATAAATGGCGCTTTTGGTGTGGGCCATCATCGCCATTACATCGGAGGCCAGAAACATCTCGCCCTCGCCGACTCCAATTACCAGGGGGGAGCCGTTGCGCGCTCCGACGATCTTCCCCGGCTCGTCCCGGTGCACCACCGCCAGGCCGTAGGTTCCCTTCAGCAGGTAAACCGCCTCGCGGACCGCCTGTTCCAGGTTGCCCTTGTACATCACCGCAATCAGCTGGGCGATGACCTCGGTATCGGTTTCCGACTTAAAAGTATGTCCGTCGGAGATGAGCTTGTTCTTCAGGGCCTGGTAGTTCTCTATAATCCCGTTATGCACTACCACCAGGTTGTTCTGGTCGTCCGAGTGAGGATGGGCATTCTGGTCGTTTACCCCGCCGTGGGTCGCCCAGCGGGTGTGGCCTATTCCATACAGCCCGCCGACCTCCTCCGGGATAATCTCGCGCAGGTCGCGGACCTTCCCCTTGCGTTTGTAGGTTTGAAAGGTCTCCCCGTCACCGACGCAGATCCCCGCCGAATCGTATCCGCGGTATTCCAGGCGCTTAAGGCCCTCCAGGAGCACCTCCGTCGCCGGTTTGGGGCCGCAGTATCCTACTATTCCACACATAATTTCAGTTCCTCTCTATTATCTTTTTTATAACACTACGGGCTCAACCCGCAGTCTCGGCAATATCACCCAGGCGGCCGGCATCCATCAGTTCGAGTTTATCATTTTCCAGCTTTACAATCTGCTTCTCCCGCAGCTCGGCAATGTACTTTTGTATTTTTTCCTGGGGAAACTCCATATTCAGCGCCAGCTCGCGCAGCAGTTTGCTGTACTCCAGGCAGCTCTGCCCGCCGGATTTTTCGGTAAAGGCGTAATGCAGGTTCAGTGCCACCAGCCCCCGCTCGTTGCGCCGTACCAGATGCTGAATCTGCATATTGGCCTGCTGCAGCCGGCGGCAGAGCTTATCGATGACATTCAGGGCAATTCGGGCGTTCTTTTCGATCATGCTGTGAAAGCCCTCGCGGTCGAACTGCAGCAGCTGAACCGTAGAGGCGGCGGTGGCGGTAGCGGTGCGCACCGTTCGGGTGACAATCGCCATCTCACCAAAAAAATCACCCTTGCCCAGCACCGCCAGGGTGTGCTCGCGGCCGTCGATATTCTTGGTGATGCGCACGTTACCCTCCTGGATGATGAACATATGCTGCCCCTCATCCCCTTCTTTGAAGAAAACCTTGCCCTCATCAACGGTCATGCCGTATTTTTCAAACAGCTTCTGCTCCATATCAAATCCTCTTAATTTTATGGTCTCACTTTGAAGCACAGCGCCATTTTTTTCCTCTTTACACATAGGAGGATGTATATGAAACGCGTACAGTTAAAGTGTAACACATACGCAGCCCTTGCGCTGTATTTCATCTTTATTTTATCGGCACTCAGCCTGACCGGCTGTACCCCCATTGCCGACACCCGGGCACTGCTGAAGGAGGACCTTCGCCCGCCGGTGTTTCTATCGATCGCCGTTCACGACCCGCACCGCATTTCCCTGGAGTTCTCCGAGCCCATCGTGTACCGCCCCGACTCTTACAGCTGCAGCCCGGCCCTTGAGCGGGCCGAAACCCGAACTGAAGAGGAGCGTCTGCACCTCAGGTTTCAAAACCCCATGCAGCCCGGCACCGAATACTCCCTGGAGTGCAGCGTCAGCGACCCTGCCGGCAATACCCACACGGTGCTGGCCAAGTTCTACGGCTTTAATCCAGACATTCCGTCCATCCGACTAAACGAAATCACCACCCAGGGCTCCGCGAACCATCCGGACAAAATAGAGCTGCTGGTGCTGGAAGACGGCAACACCGCCGGGCTCTGTCTGATCGACGGGACCCGGGATTTTATCCGCCAGTATAAGATACTTCCGCCGGTGGAGGTCAAGGCCGGAGAGTATATAGTGGTGCACACGAAACCCGCGGGAACCCCCGATGAAATCGACGAAATCGCCTCTCCCGTGGAATGCAGTGCGGCGGATTCGGTTATGGAGGCCTGGGATGTGTGGATAGAGGGGGGCAGCGGCCTGTCTGGCAATAACGGGGTAATCAGTCTGTACAGCCACAGTAACGGTGAGCTACTGGACGGCTTTTTGTACAGCAACCGCACCTCCAGCTCCGACGAGAACTACCGCGGTTTCGGCAGTATGGATACCATGAACCGGGCCGATCAGCTGTGGCTGCAGGAGGGCTGGATAGCCGCCGGACGGCTGATCGCCCCCGAGGATGGGGTAAACCCGGATGATTCTACCGCTACCCGTTCTATCTGCCGCCGCCCAGAAGGCGAGGACAGCAACAGCGCCGCCGACTGGTACATTGTCGATACCAGCCAAAGCAGTTTCGGAAGCGAGAACTCACTAATTGAATATGTACCCTAATGGAAGGCCTTAAGCGATGGACAAATTAGATGTAATCTTTGAAAAAGCTTTCGATAGTCTGCCGCGGACCGGCACCTACCTGCTGGTTTACCACTGTTCCGTCTTTAAACAGGAGCAGGGTGGGAATACTGATGATGTTGTACTGACCCGCAATATCACCCTCTTGATCCACGTTTACCTTGGTAATTTTAATCTTACCCTCATATTCACTGGCAATCTCATCGAGAATCGGATGAACCATCTTGCAGGGCACACACCACTCAGCCCAAAAGTCCACAATTACGGGAACATCGGATTTCAGAACCTCTTGTTCAAAATTTGCTGCTGTTACATCAATGCCGGCCATTCACACACTCCTTATACTAAATCTCTATCTATTTTTCCTTCAGATCCTTCAGGCGGAAGTCTTCGATTAAGCTGGTCACATATTCCAAGGCCCTACGGACCGCCCGGCGATCCTCCTCCGAAAGATACGACTCCTGGCTTAATTTTTCAAGCTCCCCCTTGAGGGTATGGAGGAAAAAGGCGGCTTTTAGAATGGTGTTCTTCTGCTCCCACTCAATCTCGCGATAATTACGCGGAAAGCGGCCCATCAGCAGCTGCAGGGTATGCAGACTCTGGGGTATCCCCCCCATGCGCACCTCCGCCAGCTCCAACAGCTTAGTCTCAAGGGTAAGCCGCGGCCCGTCGTAACGGGAGGGGTAGACCCTGCGAAAGATCCTGTCCACCGGCGGCCAGAGCTCCCGCTCAAACTTCTGCAGCCCCCCGTACAGGTGGTCTACCTCCCACACCTCGGAGCTGTCCAGCCCCGCGGGGGGATACTGCTCGGCCTTGCGCTGCATCTGTTCAATTACCCGGTCGGCAAAATCGCCGGTCTCGGCCCTGTCCCGGCTATCGCCCTTCCCACCACTGCCGTTGCCCTTGCCATTACCCCCTGCAGGCTCTCTCTCGCGCAGATAGGCCTCATCTTCGCAGCGGCTGAGCTCCGCCTCTTCCCGGGCGATCATCTGCTGCACAATTTTCAGCTCCACCTGCAGAAAGCGCTGCAGATCGATCCGCTTCCTCAGCGCATCCAAATAACGCTGCTCGAAGCCGTCGCGCATAGCCCCGCCCTGAATATACTTGACCATATAATCGTTGTAGAGCGAACGGATTCTATCAACTAACTGGTCAATCTCTTTGCTGCTCAACTTTTTTTGCTTCATAGACGCTATAAATTGTATTGCAATAACGCCGGATTGTCTAATATATTTCTTGCGGATGAATGAAAGACCGGGCGATGCAAGAAGGTCTCTTCATCGCCCGGCCGCTCTGTGTGGCCTTTATGCTTGGTTCAAACTGCCTCCAACAGCTCCTGATCGTCCTCTTGGCTGCTTTCAATCGCCGGCACGGCCTGTTCCTCGCTCTCCAGCTGGTTTTTCTTGTACTGGGGCTTGAAATCGATGTGTTCGGCCACGATTTTCAGCCGCTCCCTATTCTGACCCTCTGCGTTGGTCCAGCGGTCCTGTTTGAGCCGCCCCACAACCCGCACCCCCCGTCCCTTCGTGAGGTACTGATTGCAGTTGTCCGCCAGCTTGGCCCAGGTTTCCACATTAAAGAAGGACGTCTCCTCCTTGGTCTCCTCGTCCTTCTTATAATACCGATTCGAGGCCACCGACAGCATACACACGGGTTTGCCGTTAGGTGTCAACCGATACTCGGGATCACGGGTCAGATTACCCTCGACAATAATAGAATTCAGATTATTCATGCTCCTCTCCTTCTCTTAAAGACATACACGGTTCCGGAATCCGCTCTACCTATATAGAGAACAAAAGTGAGGCTCTGCTTCAAAGCTCAAAAAGAAAAAGCAAAAAAAAAGCGCCGGTACAGAACATAAGTCCCCCGGCGCTTCTCGGCTATTAATACTCTGTTTTCACTTTTCGAACACAAGTATATCACCGTCGGCAGTGGCCACAAACACGCGCTTTCCATCCGGTGAGTACTCGATGTCCCATACGCTCTTCGATGGAGAGGAAATTTTCTGCAGCTTGCTGCTTTCGATATCCTTGAAGTATAATTTCCTGTCGATACCTCCAGATACTAGTGTGCGACCGTC
>JAWLDZ010000058.1:0-14860 GCA_041686355.1 Spirochaetaceae bacterium | reverse complement strand
TGGGGAACTCAGAAAAAAAGGCTCAAATAAAACGATTCAAATAGAACAGCTCAAAATAAAACAGGCGCGGTTCCCTAAGGGCCTCCGCGCCTGCTGCTTTTACTTTTCTTTTTTTTATTCGTCCGGCTGCTATGCCGTTTGGCTTATTCAGGCGGTTCTATTCCGGCTGCCAGCGCACAACCGGATGCTTTGCGGCCTGCACCTGATCGACCCGGCGCACCGGAGTGCTCGTGGGCATTTCGTGCAGCTTATCCGGGTCTTTTTCCGCCAAATCGGCTATCTCGTGCATCACCTCGATAAAGTTATCGAGCGACTCCCGCGACTCGGTCTCGGTGGGCTCGAACATCATCGCCTCATGTACAATCAATGGAAAATAGACCGTCGGAGCGTGGATACCAAACTCAAGCAGGGCCTTCGCCACATCCGTGCCGTTGACGCCGTAGGCATCCTTCATCTTTTGGGCGGACAGGACAAACTCGTGCTTACACACCCGGTCGTAGGGCAGAAAGTAGCGCCCCTTCAGCTTCTCCTTCAGATAGTTGGCATTCAATACCGCCAACTCGGAGGCGCGCTTCAGACCGTCGTAGCCCATGGTAAGGATGTAGGTGTAGGCCCGCACCAGAACCGCGATATTTCCGTAGAAACCGGAGATACGGCCCATAGTGTCGGGAATATCATGGTCCAGATAGTACTCGCTGCCCCTTTTGCGGACCGTCGGGGCCGGGAGAAAGGGCTCCAGCTTTTTATTGACCATCACAGCTCCGCTGCCCGGACCTCCACCGCCGTGGGGGGTAGAGAAGGTTTTGTGCAGGTTTAGGTGTACTACATCAAAGCCCATATCCCCGGGGCGGCTTTTGCCCATAATTGCATTCAGGTTGGCCCCGTCGTAGTACAGCAGGCCGCCGGCCTCGTGTACCAGTTCGGCGATTTCGCCGATATCTTCTTCGTACAGGCCGAGGGTATTGGGGTTGGTCAGCATGATACCGGCCAGGTTTTCGTCGAGGTGCTGTTTTAGATCCTCCACCGATACCATTCCCTTTTCGTTGGACTTTACTTCCACCACATCAAAACCCGAAATATGTGCCGAAGCGGGGTTGGTGCCATGGGCCGAATCCGGTACCAGCACCTTGGTCCGTCCGAAATCGCCGCGCTTTTTAAAGTAAGACTTAAAAAACTTCATACCCGTGAACTCGCCATGGGCACCGGCGAAGGGCTGCAGGGTTCCCCAGCTCATACCGGTCACCTCGCACAGTCGTTCAGTAAGGTCGTACATCAGCTCCAAAATTCCCTGGGCCGTTTTCTGCGGCTGCAGCGGGTGCATTCCGGCAAAACCGGGCAGCGCGGCGGTCACTTCGTTGATCTTGGGATTATACTTCATAGTACAGCTGCCCAGGGGGTAGAAGCCGAGGTCAACACAGTAGTTCTTCTGTGACAGCCGGGTATAGTGGCGAATCACATCTACCTCGGATACCTCGGGCAGGACGGTTTCGTTCACCCGCAGATACTTTTTATCGACCATCTCCTCGGGCTTTCGCGCCGGAACATCGAGATCCGGAACCCGAAAGCCGCGGCGTCCCTCACGGGAACGCTCGAAAATCAGCTTGTTTTTTAACTGTGTACTCATTTCAAAGCCCCCTTTATGCTCTGCACATAACGGTCCATCTCCTCGACGGTCCGTTTCTCGGTTACTGCTACCGTCAATAAATTGTCAGGCTTGGATGCATCGAGCTGATTAAGTGGAACTCCGGCAAAAATACCGTCTGCTTCCATCGCTCCGGCTATATCGGCGGCTTTCTTGGGCAGTGCAAGGGTAAACTCGTTGAAAAAGGGTTGATCCGCCGCTAATTTCACACCGGCCTCTTTCTGAAGCTTCTCGGCTAGGTAATGGGCTTTCTGCATATTCTGCTCAGCAAGCTCCTTCAGCCCCTCCTTTCCCACGGTGGCAAGATATATGGTATTCCCAAGGGCGGCCAGTGCCTGGTTGGAGCAGATATTTGAGGTTGCCCGTTCACGCTTAATGTGCTGCTCCCGCGCCTGCAGGGTCAGCACAAAGGCCCGTTTTCCGTCCTCGTCCACCGACTGGCCGACAATTCGACCGGGCATTTTCCGCAGCAGCTTCTCGGTGGCGGCAATATAGCCCACCGAGGGACCGCCGTAGTAAGCCGGCAGTCCGAAGGGCTGAGTATCTCCAATGGCAATATCAGCGCCCCACTCTCCCTGGCTCTTGATAGCACCCAGGGCCATGGGGTTAGAGGAGACAATCAGCAGAGATTTGTGCTCGTGCAGCAGATCGGAGAGCCCGGTATAGTCCTCGAGGTTTCCATAGATATTCGGGCTCTGTACCAGCAGCCCCGCCACGTTGTCGCCTAACTGGGCTTTTACGCTGTCCGTATCAAGTACTCCCTCTTTCTCCGGCAGTTCCACCAGCTTTATTTTCAAGTCTTCAAAATAGGTTTCAAGCACCTGTTTTGTATAGGGATGGATGGTGCTTGAGTAGAGGATAGTATCGGTTTTACGGGTGCTGTTGACAGCCAGGGCACAGGCCTCGGAGGCCGCGGTATGGCCGTCGTACAGCGATGCATTCGATACCTGCAGAGAGGTAAGTTCGCACATCAGGGTCTGAAACTCGAAAATCGCCTGCAGCACACCCTGTGAAATTTCGGGTTGATACGGGGTATATGAGGTATAAAACTCCGTACGCCCCATGAGTGCCCCTACGGTACTGGGGATAATATGATCGTAATTTCCGGCTCCCAAAAAAGAGACAGCCTGCTGGTTGTTTTCTGCAAGCGTCTTGAGCCTCGTGTAGACTTCCAATTCGGACTGACCCTGTGGAAGCTTCAGTTCACCTTTAAAACGAATCTTTGCGGGGATATCCGCAAACAGTTCGTCAATGCTGTCGACTCCTATGTCGGACAGCATTTCTTTTATTTCCTTATCGGTATGAGGTAAATACGGGAACATAGACACGCTCCTTATACTGAACTAAAAAAAGTCCCTACTCTTCTTCGATTGCTTTCTGATACTCTTCGTAGCTGAGTAGATTATCCAACTCTGAGGGATCGGTCATTTCTATTGCAAAAATGAAGGCTTCGTACGGTTTTTGATTAATTAGTTCCGGCGCATCTTCCAGCTCCTGGTTTACCTTTACCACTTTACCGGAAACCGGGGTGTAAATCGGTGACGCCGCCTTTACCGATTCGATGTTGGTAACCTCTTCACCGGCCTCGAACTCATCATCAACCTCAGGGATCTCCACAAATACGATATCCCCCAGCTCTTCCTGTGCGTGGTCTGAAATGCCGACATATGCGATGGACCCCTCAACCCGTGTCCATTCGTGTGACTTTTGAAATTTTAATTTTTCCGGACTGGCCATATAGAACCTCCTTATCTGTTTACCATGATGGTCTAATTTTCACTATATTGCATGCGTGATACGCCGTCAAGCTCTATTCATATAGTATTTTTTAGATATATTTATAGGCTTAATTTAATAAACCAATTAGATTTTTTTGTAAATCTCAGTGCTTTATTGACCTGAGAAACAACTCGGGCTACACTGAGCCTGTGATTCACCCTACCATTCCCCAAAATCTGATGGTTTGAACAAAATGGAGAAAACAGATGACTGAGAAGCTTGAAGAGTATAGAAAGACCATAGACAGCTATCACGATGCCGTAAAAGAGACGGACAGTTACGGACAAAAGCTTAATGCCCTCGGTCCCATCGCCTACTACACAGTCTTGTACTTGGCAGAAATATACAAAGAAGAGGGATTGTACGATTACAAAAGCATCGAATCAGGGGCCCGGCAGGTGGTGAAAAAACTCGAGGAAAACCTCCAGGTAGCGGAAGGGTACAACGAAAAGGGCCAGTTATGGCGGGCAAAGATAGCTCTAAATAGTCTGGGTTTGGATCTGTTTATCATTCAATCCGCGGCTGAGCACATCCTAACCCTCTCAGGCAAGTACATCGAGGATTTACCCGAAAGTGTATCTTCCCACAAATTTTACGGACTCTTAAAAAAGAAGCTCAAAAAAGTGCGGAATCACGATACACGCAGTCCCGCCTTCTCTTTCGATCCCATACTCCGCTCCCTGCAGCAGTATGACCAAAGCGAGCAGCACGGCCAAGATGGTTCGTCCTTTCAGCCCACTGGCGATTAAATTTTAGAACGAATAGTTAGTATAGCAGCACAATAAAGCGCCAAGCCCTGCAAAGGACTCGGCGCTGTTGATACTAGGCTAATACGAGAGTGTGTAAAACACTACTTCTTGTAGTACTTCTCTTCGTACTCTCTGAGCATCTTGAAGACTACTCCGCTCAGTGCGATCAGTGCAATGAGGTTCGGTAGAATCATCAAGCCGTTGAATGCATCGGAGAGGTTCCATACAAAGCCGAGGGATGCGATTGCTCCCAAAAATACCAAAATCACCCATACGTACTTATAGTATGCGGCAATCTTCTCACCGGTGATAAACTCGAGGGATTTGTATCCGTAGTAGTACCAGGTGAGGATTGTGGTAAAGGCAAACAGCAGCAGACCAAAAGAGACGATAAACTGACCAATTCCGCCGGGAAGTGCCATATTGTAGGCGGTAGAGGTAAGGGATGCCCCGTCCAGATTGTCGAGTACACTCATCATACCGTCTGGACCAATTTTGATAACCGGCGAAATGAAGATAACCAGTGCGGTCATGCTACATATTACAATGGTATCGAGGAATGAGCCGAGAGATGCAATTAAGCCCTGGCGGACAGGGTCTTCGGTTCTGGAGGCGGCATGTGCAATCGGTGCACTTCCGAGCCCGGCCTCGTTCGAGAAAACACCACGGGCAACACCAAAACGAACCACTGAACCAAGGAAACCACCTGCTACGGCTCTGCCGTTAAAGGCATTCCCAAAGATCCACCCAAAGGCTCTCGGCAGGAACTCGATGTTTGCAAAAATTACAAACAGTGAGCCGAGCACGTAAATAACCGCCATAAAGGGTACCAGCTTTTCCGCCACCTTTGCAATTCTCTTAATACCGCCGATTACAACCAGTCCGACTAATACTGCAACCACCAAGCCCGATATCCAGGTAGGAACACCTACCGAGGACTCCATGACATCTGCGATTGCGTTGCTCTGTACCATGTTTCCAATACCGAAAGAGGCCACGAAGGCAAACAGGGCAAACAGCCAGCCAAGCCATTTCCAATTCCCACCGTAGCGTTCTTCCATACCGACACTTGCGTAGTACATCGGACCACCGGATTTTTCGCCAAACTCATCGGTAGTTCTGTAGCGAACCGCCAGCACTGCTTCGGCAAACTTAATAGCACCGCCAAAGACCGCAGTAACCCACATCCAGAAGACGGCCCCGGGACCACCGGCTGCAATAGCAGTGGCCACACCACCGATATTTCCGGTACCGATCGTAGCCGACAGGGTGGTCATTAAAGCGGCAAAGGGATTGATGTCTCCTTCGCCTTTTACATCTTTCGCAAACAGATACTTGAAGGCTTTGCCGATTCTGCGGTACTGCACAATTTTGGTTCCAACTGTGAGTATGATACCGGCAACAAATAGTATTGTAATAATTACAGGACCCCAGGCAAATGAACCTGCAGCTGCAACTGCTTTTTCAATTGCTTGCATTTTTCACTCCTTGTTATTCTTGTCTTTACAAAATTTTTCCACCAGCCAGGTGCTGTTCATTTTCGAACAGTTACAAGTTACTTAGGTGAAACCTTTTTCTCTTTGCCTACACCTCCTTTTAAAAATTTTTCACTTTTCCCTGTTAAAATTCTCAGTTACCTCTTTATCACCTCCTTATGGAACCGGTGTATAGTCCATTCCAAATGTGTCGGCCACCGCCTTGTAGGTAAGTGCTCCGTCGTAAAGGTTAATACCTAATTTTAGCGCCTCGTTTTCCTTCGCCGCCTGCTCCAACCCTTTGTTGGCAATCATAAGTCCGTATTTAAGGGTAGCGCTGGTAAGTCCAAGAGTGGCTGTACGTGCAACGGCTCCCGGCATATTTGCTACGCAGTAATGAACTACTCCGTCGATGGTAAAAGTCGGTTCATCATGGGTGGTAGGTTTGGTGGTTTCAATACATCCGCCTTGGTCAACCGCCACATCTACAATTACCGATCCCTTCTTCATTTTTTTCAGATCAGCCCTCTTCACCAGGTTAGGGGCCTTTGCGCCGGGAATCAGCACGGCTCCAACCAGCAAATCGCTCTCCTTCAGCACTTTTTCGATATTCGCCGGGTTACTGTACAGGGTATTAATATGCCCTTCAAAGATATCATCAAGGTATTCCAGGCGGTTCACATCGATATCGAGGATCGTAACCTGAGCACCCATCCCGTAGGCCATTTTAGCTGCATTGGTGCCGACCACTCCTCCGCCGAGAATGGCAACCTTCCCCTTTTCGACTCCCGGGATTCCGCCTAATAGTACTCCGCGGCCGCCGAAGGGACGCTCTAGGAACTTAGCCCCCTCCTGAATACTCAAACGGCCGGCAATCTCACTCATGGGCTTTAGCAGGGGCAGCTGCCCGTCCGCTGTCTCGATAGTCTCGTAGGCAACCCCTTTGATTCCGGTTTTTAACAAACCCTCGGTCAGAGCACGTTCGGCGGCCAGATGCAGATATGTAAAGAGGATCTGTCCCTTATGAAAAAGCTCCCATTCATCGGGCTGTGGCTCCTTTACTTTTACAATCATATCCGACTTATCAAACACCTCTTTCCGGTCTTTGACTATCTCTGCTCCAGCCTGGCTGTACTCTTCATCCGAAAAACCGGCATTTATTCCGGCTCCCGCCTCAATACTCACCGAATGACCCGCTGCAACATACGCTTTGACGCATGAAGGAGTCAGGCCTACACGGTATTCATGGCGTTTAATTTCCTTCACAGAGCCTACCTTCATAATCCACCTCCTGTTATTTTACATATTGATCCTTGGTTTATTTATTGTGAAGCCAAAATTTTACTCTGTCAAATTTTTTTTGTATATACAAATAAGCTGATTGTTTTTAATACTAATATATCAGCTTACATATATACTTCTAGACAAGCTCAACTAAGCTTCTCTAATTAGATGTGCGGTTTTACCGAGAATAGTGAAGATGAACCGGGAATCGATAAGCTTAACTGTAAACCCAGGAGAGAAAGGAGCCGCTCATTGCATCAACACCGATTTTCCATCCCCTTCGCAAGAACACCCGAGGTACCCGTTTTCCAATGAGGCAGGTCACTTCGTAGGTAATTGTGCCGGCTCGCTCCGCCAGCTCTTCACTGCTGATACGGTCGCTTCGCCCTTGCCACTGCTGGCTTCCAAGCAGTACAGCTTTATCCCCCACCTTCACCGCTTCAGGAATATCGGTAAGATCAACGGTAATCATGTCCATCGATACACGCCCCACCACGGGCACCCGCATTCCATGGACTACAACATCAGCATTGCCGGAATAGTCGCGAATAAAACCGTCGCCATACCCTATCGGCAGCACCCCAATACGTGAAGGACGGCTGGTAACAAAAGTTCGACCGTAGCCGATACTGGTATTTACAGGAAAATCATCGACCTTAATGAAAGCACTCTGCAGGGTAAAGGCCTCCTGCAGGGGTACAGAATGATCAACATCACGACTCGGGTACATGCCGAAGGTAGATACCCCGGGTCTGATAAGCTGAAAGCCGGATTCTTGTGGAAAATCGAGCACCGCACCGCTGTTTGCAACATGGGTATACTCCGGTTGAATTCCCAAAGCCTTCAATTGCCGAAGCAGGTCGGAAAAAAGCTTTATCTGCTGGAAACTAAAACTTTTGTCACTCTCGTCGGATATTGGAAAATGAGTAAAAACCCCCTCAAGCTGCAGGTGAGATAATTTTTGTAATTCCTTAAAAAAGTCCAAGGCCCCCGGCAGCTGTACTCCAAGCCGTCCCATTCCGGTATCGACATTTACATGAATTGGAACACTGGTATGCATTTTCGCGGCAACTTTGTTCACTTCCCGGGCATACTCTAAAGAGGACACACTGAACTTAACCTTTCGCTCAATCCCGGGGGCAATTTCATCGGAAAAGAGATCTTCAAGCATCATCAGCGGCAGATTCACTCCGTTGTTGCGCAGATACTCTACCTCCTCTAAGGCTGCAACCCCTCCGGCAAAGGCCCCCAGCTCCTCCGCCAATCGGCCTACAGCTAGACTGCCGTGTCCGTAGGCATCCGCCTTTAAGAGTACCACATACCCCTTTTCCTGCCCGGCTCGTTTCCACAAGGTATTGATGTTATGCTCAATAGCATCAAGATCAATTACTGCATGGGTTCTTCGTATTGGTATGCGCATACTCTACCTCACTCTTTGAAAATCTGTAAAACAAACTTAAAAACAGTGTAGCCCTGCCTTCCGCTTGGGTCAAACAATTTGACTTCCCTGTAATGGTTTTTTAACTTTAAATAGACAAACAGGGAATAAAGAAGGAGAGGCTATGCAGCAGAATTGGAACATTGAAGAAGTAAAGGAAGTATTTGGACACGAGAAGGTAAATCAGTATCTGCGAAATGGCTGGGTGCTGTTGGCTACCCATGTAGTGGGTGAAATGGAAATGGGAGTCCCGAATCCACCGCTCATGTATGTGCTTGGCCGACCGAAAAAAAAGGATCAGCTCGAAGAGTAGAGCTCCAGATTGCCCTAGGGAGGCCATCAACCCTTTTCTAAAGCAGCTTCCAGCTCTTTCCGCTTTAATATGTGTATTTGTCGCCCCGCTTGCGAGAGAATTCCACGAGCACAGAGTTGGGAAAAATCCCTGGACAGAGAGGGTCGGGTAACTCCAAAAACTTCCGCTAAGGCTTCCTTGGTAAGGGGGAGTATAGGACTGTCGGTTCCCTGTTTATCCGCCTGATCAAGAATATAACTGGCAATTTTTTCTGTGATTGTAGAAAACTGCACGAGACGTAATTTCTCCGCCAAAAGTGACAAACGATGTCCGGTATCCTGAAGAAAGTTGATAAGAAACTGCTCTTCCTGCTGTAGTAAACGGACGACCTGTGGCCGGGGAATGCTGCAGATGGCCACATCTGTTTCGGCGGTCAGGGTAACCGGTAGATTATTCTCCGGAGCAAATAAAATTGAAGAGGCTATCGGTTCAGAGGACTTCAAAGTTTCCACTTTCAAAACTTTACCACTAAAATCCTGAAACTCCGCTGCAATGCTCCCCTCTACTATTATCCATAAGTTTGTGTACACATCCCCGCGAAATGCAATCAGTGCTCCGTGGTTGTAATAGAACAAATGACACTGCTCCACAGAGAAAAGATTCTCAACCTCCCTGCGCTGCATACCATCAAACAGATGACAGGCAAGTAGAGCCTTTAGATGATCTTCCTGCATGTGAACCTCCTCCATCACCCCTAATTGTAACATATGTTACAGTCTTGTTCCTCTCCCTGAAGATATACTTGAAACAGACAATATTGAACCAAGGAGGAACACTTTATGTTCTGTTATCAATGTCAGGAAACTGCTGGAAATCTAGGCTGCACCGTCAAAGGGGTCTGCGGTAAGGATGAACCCACGTCGAATCTTCAGGATTTGTTGATCCATACTTTAAAGGGTGTCGGGATTATTCACTCCAAGGGAAATCTGAGCGACACCGATGAAATGGAAGCTGGAAGATTCACGGTAGAGGCGCTGTTCGCCACCATTACCAATGCAAACTTTGATGAGGATCGTATCTCGAAACTGATCGATACAGCCCTGCGGCTGCGAGATTCCCTGGCCGAAAGAGCCGGAACCGATTCAGCCGGCCTCGACGATGCTGCGGTGTGGCAGGGCGCTGATAAAAATGAGTATCTCAGCAAGGCTCCGAAAGTAGGAGTGCTTTCCACTGAAAATGAGGATATACGTTCCCTGCGGGAGCTGACCATCTACGGTCTGAAGGGCATGGCCGCCTACACCGACCATGCAAAAATACTCGGCTATGAAGATATCGAGATATACCGGTTTATTCTTAAAGCCCTGGCTGCGACAACCCAGGATCTATCGGCGGAAGACCTCACCGCACTGGTACTGGAAACCGGGACAACCGCCGTTAGCGCTATGAAACTGCTCGATACAGCCAATACAGAGACCTACGGAAATCCGGAAATAACTCAGGTAAATATCGGAGTGCGCGACCGCCCTGGAATTCTTATTTCCGGTCACGATTTGAAGGACATGGATGAGCTGCTGAAACAAACCGAGGGTACCGGGGTCGATGTGTATACCCACAGCGAAATGCTGCCGGCAAACTACTATCCGGCCTTTAAAAAGTATGATCACTTTGTAGGAAACTACGGAAACGCCTGGTGGAAGCAGAACAAAGAGTTTGAGTCCTTCAACGGCCCGATTGTGATGACCACCAACTGCATCACCCCGGTGAAGGACTCCTATAAAGACCGTATTTTTACCACCAATATGGCCGGATTCCCGGGAGTTCAGCACCTGCCCAACCGTCCGGAAGGCGGCAGCAAGGACTTCAGCCGGGTAATTGAACTGGCTAAGAAGTGCGATGCTCCAACCGAGCTTGAGAACGGACAAATAGTCGGTGGTTTCGCCCACCATCAGGTTATGCAGCTGGCCGACAAAATTGTAGATGCCGTAAAAACCGGTGCGATTAAACGCTTTGTAGTTATGGCGGGCTGCGATGGCCGGCATAAAAGCCGCAACTATTTTACCGACATAGCCCAGGAGTTGCCCAAGGATGCGGTTATCCTTACCGCCGGCTGTGCGAAGTACCGCTACAATAAGCTTGATCTAGGTGACATCGGGGGAATTCCCCGGGTACTGGATGCCGGACAATGTAACGACAGTTATTCCCTGGCGGTAATTGCCCTTAAACTGAAAGAAGTATTTGAACTTGAGGATGTGAATGAGCTGCCGATATCCTTCGATCTCGCCTGGTATGAGCAGAAGGCGGTGGTAGTACTGCTGGCCCTCTTATCCCTCGGCTTCAAGGGAATCAGGCTCGGACCAACCCTCCCCGCCTTTCTCTCGGCAAACGTGGTGAAAGTACTGGTAGAGAACTTTGATATTAAGCCTATCGGTGAGGTAAAAGAGGATGTTGCCGCGATAATGGCCGGCGCCTAAGACTCTTTCAATTCAGCGATATCCTGGTATTCAGGGTGTCTGCGCACAAAACTCACCACATAAGAGCAGGTGGGAATGACCTTAAAATTTTGGCTGCGGGCCCATTCTAATGCGGCCCGCACCACCTTTCCTGCCACCCCGCTGCCGCGCAGTTCCGGCGGTGAGTAGGTATGCTGGTACACCACCGTGGCATCATCCTGATACCGGTAAGTCATATGAGCTTCCTTCCCGTTTACTTTTATATAGAACTTCTTTTTTTCCTCATCGTGCTGTACGTCCGACATGTGTGACTTCCTCGTTTATGTAAGATGTAATAATAAACTACAGTGCGACCAGTTCCTCTTCTTGATGGGTGGGTGTTCTAGACTTAGTGCTCACCCTCAGCACTACCCGGGTTCCTGCTGTATGTTGAACCTCGAGCTCTCCGTCTATCTGCTTGAGAAGACTATGGATTAAGGTGTACCCTAGTCCCTCCTCGTGCTCCACATTTTCTGCATACCCCTGCCCATTATCCTCCACCAACAGCTTGTCATAGGAGCCTTCACCAACCAGCATAATCCTAATCATGGCATCATCCGGGGGCTCCTCAGAAAAAGCGTGGGTTATACAGTTAAGAAGCAGCTCGTTAACAATAATACCCAAGGGCAAAGCCTTTTCAACCGTTACTTCGCGGTCTTCTAATTCTAGTTCAAGCCTGATACGAGAGAGCGTTTCAGAGTATTCATAATACGCACTATCTACAATCTCACGGATATAATCAGCCAAGGGGATTTTGCTGTACAGTTCCAGACGATAGACTTTTTCATGAAAAACCGCAATTGAGTGTACACGCATATAGAGCTGCTGAAGTATATCCCGGCTGAGTAAATCAATCTCCTTATTATTCCTTTGCAGATTCATCAGGCTCATAATCAGCTGCAAATTGTTCTTTACCCGGTGGTGCAGCTCCCGCATTAACTCATCCTTTTCCAGTACCGAACTCGCTAGGTCTTCCGTCACCCTGTCCCGTACGTGAAACTCGTGAACACTCAGCAAATAGAGCAAGAGTGCAGTACAAAAAACAAAGAGCCAGCCCTTGTAGGTTTGCAGCAGTAGATAATTCTCCACATCAGGGGCAAGACCCAGCAAGATGCGATCGGAGAAAAATATCCATAACCCTCCAAATACAAGGTATATAAAAACGAGTCGCAAGGCCGATGCTTGCTTTCCCCTGAACTTCACCTTCCACATATATATAATTATCCTCTATACTCTAATTAGTATTACTATAATTGTAATACACTTTTAGGAGATATCAATGAATACAATCAAATGGACCGACTTTGAACAAGTTGAACTGCGCGTAGGTACAATAACTGGGGTGCACAATTTCCCCGAAGCCCGTCGCCCGGCGTACCAGCTGGACATAGACTTCGGGCCGGAACTCGGCAGCAAAAAATCGAGCGCTCAAATCACAGATCTGTACACAGCTGAAGATCTTCAAGGCAGACAGGTTGTGGCCGTGGTCAACTTCCCTCCCAAGCAAATAGGACATTTCATGTCGGAATGCCTGGTAACCGGCTTCTATCAGAAAGACGGGGCGGTTGTGCTGGCTGTACCTGAGCGACCGGTAGAAAACGGCAGCAAGCTGCTTTAGTCCCATAAGACAGATAAGTTATTAATTGCAGATTTTTTGATACAACTCTTTACTTCACAGCATCAATAAATAAGACTTATTGTGTGGAGCCTTTACTTTTGCCATTATTGTAAGACATAAAAAGGAAAGACAGAAAATTAAAAAGTAGTTCTTATAAGAAAGCCTGAAGAGTTGAGGGGGATATGAATGTTTAAGAAAATGAAAATCGGAACTAAAATGATTACCCTGTTTGTCATACTGATTGTTGCAGTCGCAGCGGGTATCGGAATCACCGCCTTTTATCAAGCAAGTACTGCGGTGGAAAACCAGGTTGAAGAGACTATTACCGACATTTCCCACGAAGCAGCGGTATTGGTAAGAAGCGAGCTTGACCATTACCTCGAACTTGGGACTGAGCTGGCACGACATCCTGACCTCATGAGCATGGAACTTGAAACACAGATGGATGCCTTGCAGACTATGGAAGAACGGCTGGACTTTTTAGGTATGGGTGTAATTTACCCTGACGGAACAGCCTATTACCCCGACGGGACCACCGCCGAGCTTGCCGACCGGGACTATTTCAAAGAAGCGATGCAGGGCACAGCCAATTTTTCTAACGTTCTCATCTCCCGGGTGACCGATTCCGCCGTTATGATTCTGGCGGTACCGATCGCAGATAATGACGACAATCCTCTAGCGGTACTGCTGGTACGCCTGGACGCCACCTGGCTTAGCGACATCACCGACAGAATAGGCTACGGCGATTCAGGATATGCGTATATGATCGACGGCGAGGGCGTACTGATTGCTCACGACAACCGGGACTTTGTTCTTGAGCAGCGTAATTTCATCGAAG
Source organism: Spirochaetaceae bacterium (assembly GCA_041686355.1). Lineage (GTDB taxonomy): Bacteria > Spirochaetota > Spirochaetia > DSM-16054 > Sediminispirochaetaceae > DSBN01. The sequence continues at coordinate 1,256 of JAWLDZ010000058.1, read as the reverse complement.
AGGGTAAAACAGACTCCGATTACGCGCGTCTGGCCGAGATGCTGCAGAGAATGACCGAAGGCGAAGCGGGCTTTGACGAATACCCCTTTATGGGATCAGTCCGTTTTTTCGGGTATTCACCGATTGAGCAGTCAGAGTGGTCGATTGCAGTCGGCGGCTATCGTGATGATATTTTCCAACAGATATACGATATGCGGTTAACTATGCTAATCATTGCTTCAATCTTCGTCATACTTGGTATAATAATATTGGCCTTCTTTACCCGCAGCATTACAAAACCGATTCGCCAGGGAGTTGATTTTGCCGGTGAGGTGGCCGACGGAAATTTGAAGGCTACCATCGAAGTAAAACAGGATGATGAAATCGGAGAACTGGCCAAGGCCTTGCGTAAAATGATAAGCAACCTGAAACGGATGGTCGGCGATGTAATGTCCGCCTCAGCCCAGGTAACCTCCGGCAGCCAGCAGATGAGTTCCACCGCGGAACAACTCTCGCAAGGTTCCACTGAACAGGCATCTTCCATAGAAGAGGTATCCTCCTCGATGGAGGAGATGAGTTCGAATATTAGTCAAAATGCGGATAACGCCAGCGAAACTGAAAAAATTGCTATTCAATCGGCCCAGGATGCGGAGAAGAGCGGCCAAGCCGTAATGGAAGCGGTGGAAGCTATGAATCAGATTGCCGAACGCATAACCATCATCGAAGAGATTGCTCGCCAGACTAACATGCTCTCTCTAAATGCCTCTATCGAAGCGGCACGGGCCGGGGAACATGGAAAGGGTTTTGCAGTGGTAGCCTCTGAAGTGGGTAAATTGGCCGCCCGCAGTAAGGATGCCGCCGGAGAAATCAGCGAACTGTCTTCCTCGACCGTGAGTGTAGCGCAAAATGCAAAAGATATGTTGGAACAGCTGGTTCCGAATATCCGCAAAACCGCAGACCTTGTACAAGAGATAAGTGCTGCCAGCCGGGAGCAGAGCAACGGGGCCGATCAAATCAACACAGCTATTACCCAACTTGATCAGGTTATCCAGCAGAATGCATCCGCCTCTGAAGAAATGGCCTCAGTTGCCGAAGAGCTTACCGGTCAGGCCGAGGAGCTGCAGCAGACGATCAGCTACTTTACTATTGAATCCGATGAGGAACATAAGAAAAAAGACCAGAAAAGGCTGCAGATAGACTCTGCTGTTGCTTCAGGCAGGAAAAGTGGAACAGCACCTCAGCGAGCAGTACGAAGCAACCAGGAGGAAACCGGCATC
>JAWLDZ010000057.1:0-15388 GCA_041686355.1 Spirochaetaceae bacterium | reverse complement strand
AAATACTGGGGCTTAGCAGCGTAAAAGAGGCCTCACTTTTTCCCCGCGATCGTAAACGAGTTAAACCATAAAGCAATTTACGAGGGGTTTTCCGAGGGGATTTCCACCAACAGGTGGGTCCCCTCATCTTCTTCACTGGTAAAGTAGATAGTACCACCATGGGCGCGGGTAATAAGAAAAGCGCTATAGGTACCCAGTCCCGTCCCATGTTCTTTTCCGTGGGTAACATAGCGTTCAAAAAAACGGCTTCTGATATTCTTTGGAATAACACCGTAATTATGTACGTCGAACAAAAATCCTGATTCAGTATATTTTATCTGCACTGTAACTACGGTCTTTCCCGGCGCTGCTTCGATAGCATTTTCAATTAGATTCGCGAACAGGCTTTCTATTGTCTGCTCCTCGGCATGGAGCTTGTATTCGGAGCTGGGGTTTAGTTCAGATCCGTTTAGAAGAAAAAGAAGCTCTATTTGTTTGGTCTTTTTTAAAGCAGCCCAGCGAGAGGAGAGCCGCCTACACAGTTCAGCTGCATCAAACCAGCTGCGCTCGATTTCATACAATCCCTCTTCCATTTTGTATAGATTCATTGAATTATCGATCATCTTAAGTATAGAAATTCCGCTGCTGTGAATTGCTTCTAAAACCGACCGCTGCTCAGTTGGGGGAGTTTCGTAATCCAGCAACAGCCGTGAACCTCCGATAATACCGTTCAAAGGTGATTTTAGATCGTGCTGCACTATGCGCTCCATGTCATTTCGCAGTTGCTCCACCCGCTTTTGAGCGGTGATATCTCTTGCAATATGAACTATCTCATTTGTCGCACGCCCATTATCAAAGACCGGCCACACCGACACCTCAACAAAACGCTGTTCGCCCCGGCTGTCCAGGTGGGTATGGACCACGGGAGTGCCTTCTTCTTTTACATACAAGGGACATAGATGATTCTCCCCGCTGCAGATTTTATCGCTTCCGTGGGTTATCTCATAACAGTATCCACCAGTTACCTCTTCCTTTGTGAGGCTATGCACCTCCAAGAAAGTCTGGTTCACATCTATAATTTTAAGGGTTTCCCGGTCTAGCAGGGCAATTTCTTCCGGAATATTGTTGAGCATCGTGTCTGAAATTCGCTTTGATCGATTTATCTCGCGACGCTGAGCTTCAAGTTCATGATTGTGCTCCTGCAAACGCTGCATAAGCAGTACGTAGGGGTCTTGTACGGCGGTGACAATGATGCCTCGGTATATCAGATAAAAAGAAATAATTTTAAAGTAGTGTCCAATCAGATTAGAAAAATCATAGACTCCCACATAAGCAATAAATGCAAATTCCGCACTGATAGTCAAAAGAATTGACCCGTAGAGATACCAAATTATTTTTTTGGAAAACAGCTCCCGCTTTTTGTACAACAGAAAAAGAGCGACGGTGAGAATGGCCACTATCACCAGCTCACTTGTCTTTTTAAAGGTGGTAAGCCCCTGCCCTGGAATATAGCACACCGGAAAAATACCGCTGAATATAAGGAGAATAACCGCAGCAAATACCAGCGCCCAGCCGGCAATTACCGCCCTCATCGACACTCTTCTGCGGATAAAAATCAGTGCCAGAAGAAGTGTGATGCTCTCCATAAATCGGGCACTAATCCATAGCTGTGTGGGCAGATTAGAAGTATAGTCTGCAAACACCCCCATCCCTTCATAGGCGATAGTATGCAAAAGATCAACTGTACCTATAAAAAAGTAGGCTATCCCGATAAAGAAAAAATAGGAGTTTTCAAAATACCGCCGCCCGTTCCAGGCAAGAAAAAAGATAATCCAGGCCACTGCGACACTGAACATCTCGGCCAATACATGGGCCAGAAGGAAACTGTATTGGCTAAGGGCAAACAGCACCAGGAACCCGCCGGCCAGAAGGGCAGCAAGCATAGTTATAGAGTTGCGATTGAAGGATACCCTACTTTCCATTGTCCCAGTTCTCAATCGAGTTTTAATCGAGATAGATAGAATCCATGGGAGAGAGGATTTCAACCGGGAGGTCGGTCTTTTTAGCAAACTTCACGGCATCCTTTCGATGTCCGACTATCGCTCCCCAATGGTACGGAATAACCTTTTTCGGTTTAAAGGCTTTTAGGGCTCCAGCAGCTTCCTCTGCATCAAAAGTAAAGGTTCCTCCAACCGGCAGCAGGGCAACATCAATATTCTCTAAGCCCTCCATCTCGGTTACCGCGTCGGTATCCCCGGCATAGTAAATTCGCTTTCCATCCAGTTCGATAATAAAGCCAAGCCAGCCGTTTTCTTTGGGGTGGAACTCCTTATCCATATTATATGCAGCCACTCCCTGGACCTTTAAATCATCAAAAGAGTACTCACCACCGGGCAGAAGCACCTGGCCGTAGCCGAGTTCCTCAACTACATCGCCACTGCCAACTATCCGGCCTTTCTCTTTTGATACAGCCCGGATATCTTCAGGAGAGAGGTGATCATAATGACTATGACTGACCAAGATTAGATCCCCGTCGTGGGGTTCACCGTCAATCTTCCACGGGTCTATGTATACTGTAGAAGAACCGCTTATAAGAAAACTCGCATGTCCAAGCCAAGATAGTATTACCGGCATATACAGCTCCTTTATATTACTTATTCGTGTAAAGGATATCACATATTGAAGGGTTTTCCTATTCCAATTTATTTGCTATTTTACACTTACTGCTAAACCCAAGGAGAAATATCAATGGTAGATGGTTACACAGCAAAGCTGAACCTAATCGACACAGAAAAAGCAATTAAAGTAGTTAAAGATACCTTTCAATACAAACTGGCGACACATCTTAATCTGCAGCGTGTGAGTGCTCCACGATTTATTGAAGTTGGGAACGGCCTGCAGGATGACCTGGCGGGCACCCAGGTTCCCGTAGGATTCCATGTAAAACACCGTCCGAACCGACTCGAGATTGTTCATTCTCTGGCAAAGTGGAAACGAATGGCCCTAAAGCGCTACAATTTCAATCCCGATACCGGCCTCTACACGGATATGGATGCAATTCGCAAGGATGAGGATGTAAGTGAAATCCACAGCGTGTACGTTGATCAGTGGGACTGGGAGAAGACCATCACCCCCGACCATCGGACACTTGAATACCTGAAATTCACGGTTCGGGAGATTTACCGTGCCTTAATTGAGACCGAAGAGCTGATAAGCAAAGAGTTTCCCGTGCTTGAACCCAGGCTTCCTAAAGAAATCAGCTTCGTCCATGCACAGGAGCTCGAAGACCGCTGGCCGAATCTTACCCCCAAAGAACGGGAGCACAAAGCCGCCCAGGAGTACGGGGCCTATTTTCTGATTGGAATAGGAGGTGAGCTGCGTTCCGGCGACCGGCATGATGCACGGGCCGCTGACTACGACGACTGGATTACCATAAACGAAGAGGGCCGCATGGGCTTGAATGGCGACATAATCGTTCTGGATCCTACCCGGGGGAAAGCCCTTGAGCTCTCATCCATGGGAGTTCGGGTATCACCGGAATCCCTTCAGGCTCAGCTTAAAGAGATGGGAATGGAGGAACGGGCAAAGTTAGAATTTCAGTCCGGTGTAATTGATGGAACCCTTCCCCTCTCAATCGGCGGTGGAATTGGACAGTCCCGTCTCTGTATGCTGTTGCTGCAGAAATCGCATATCGGTGAAGTTCAGGTAAGTGTGTGGCCGGATGAAATGATAGAAGAGTACCGAAAAGCGGGAGTAGAGTTCTTATAGGGAACTTTCATTTATCGGGATTTTGGCTTGGCTGCTGAAGTCCCGTTTTTATTTCCTGCTTAAACTCTTCAAACAGCGGCTCCGCCTGCTGCTTCACTTTAGCTTGAAATCGATCATAGGCGGCGACAAATGTACGCCCTTGCTGGGTGAGTGTGGCCCCTTCCCGCTTATCACCACCCTTTTTTCGATCCACAACCTTAAAGTTCATATGCTTTTCGAGTTCCGTGAGCATACGATGGGCCTTCACATAAGACAGGTTCATATGGGCGGCAGCCTTACGGATAGAACCAAAAGAATCGATGTACTGCAGTAACCACAGCACACCGATTCCCATAAATGAATCCCCGTCGGCCTCCGTCAAATACAGCTTTGTCTTAAGGGCAAAGTCGAATCTCAATTGCTCCTCCGGGATATCCATCATAGTCTCCTGTCGAGCTCCTGTCGAACTAGAGCAGCTCTCTGGCGGCCTTCTCAATGCTGGTATAAAGTTCTTCGATATTCTCAATATCCACGCTTGAATAGGCAACCCGCAAATACTTGGTGCCGATTGCGATCGTTCCAATACCATATGTATCAAGCAAGTGAACCCTCAGCTTCTCCGCATCACCCCGGTAGGTGAAGGTCATAAAATAACCGGAATTGAAAGGCAGCGGAGTGAGAGGACTATCGCTGCCTAAACCTCCGAGCACCTCACGTACCTTATGGTAGCGCTCCTCCAGAAGCTTGAAGGCAGCCTCTTTCTCCTGGACATGAGAGGGGCTTTGCAAGCCCTTGAGCATCAGGCTCTGGGCCATACGACTGGCATTCGATATTGAAGCTCGAATTGCGCCCATCGTTTTCTTCTGTAATGCCGTATACTGTTCGCTATTCAAGCCTTTGCCGGCATAGGTGACAAAACCGAGACGGAAACCCCAGGCAAGCTCTTCCTTCGTGGCACCGTCAAATTTGACGGCCAAAAGGTTCTCATGTATATCCGCGAGCAGGCCAAAGAGCGATTCCTTTAATGTGTCCTCCTCATAAAACAATCCAAAGTAGGCATCGTCAATAAAGCAGAGCACATCATTGCCCTCCTCCGCCAGTTTATGCAGCAGATCCACAATCGCCTGGGCTTCATTCATTGAGGGTGAATATCCGGTGGGATTATTGGGAAAGTTCAGCACCAACGAAATTTTCTTGCCGCAGCTGCGCAGCGACTGTTCAAGGGCATCGATATTGATAGTTCCGTTCTCATTAAAAAAAGGAAAGGTCACAATCTCAGCCTGACGGCGTCCCTCAAAAATAAGCCGATAGTTACCCCAAAACATATCCGGAATTACTACTTTTTCACCGGCATTCACAAACAGATCTGCGACAATCATAATTCCATGGGTTAACCCTGATGTTACCAGGGGGTCGGAAGTTAGTTTACCCCGCAGAGAAGGATTTTTCTGTTCCATCTCTGCCTTCCAGGCTGTCCGTAATTCCGGTACCCCCGGAGTCGGTGCATACGGGTATATCTCATTTTCAGAAAGACCGGTAATCAATTTTTGGATACTCGGTAAGAACAGTGGTATATTCTGTTTGGTTGCCATGCCGACAGTTGCATTAAATCGGGTGGCCTTCTTCTTTGCCTCTCCGGATTGTGAAATAATACCCTTTGGAAAATAAAAACGGGTCCCAAAGTCCGACAATAGGCGTGCGGCAGCCGTACCATCTAATGTCTCATTTAGTTCAAGCGCAATTTTGTTCATAATAATTACCTCTTTTTGCAGTTAACAAATACGATATCGATAAAAATCGCATTAATTGTACCACACATATGCGGCAATTTAAACCTAAAAAGGCCACCTTTCCTATAAAAAGAAGGGCAGCCGATATCCCGTCGGTAGAAGCATCCTATTGTACGATATGTGTACCGGTTTTTCCTTCCAGGGCATCCAGGGCCTTATCCAGGGATGTAATTATCGCCTCTTTGCCACTCCATTTCGCAAAACGTACAGCCGCCTGAACCTTAGGCCCCATCGAGCCGGCTAAAAAATGTCCTTCATCAAGATATGCCTCAGCCTCTGCAACACTTATATTCTCCAGCCCCTTCTGATCCGGTTTGTTATAGTTAATATAGACCTTCTCCACATCGGTGAGGATCATGAACTTGTCGGCATTTATATCCTGCGCCAATTTAAATCCGGCTCGGTCCTTATCTATCACTGCCTCAACACCGGAAAAACTACCATCAGCTTCGCGCTTTACTGGAATACCTCCACCACCGGAGGCAATTACTATTCCACCGGCTTCGACCAGCTTCTTTATCGATTCTCGCTCAACAATTGAGATGGGCTCGGGGGATGGTACCACCCGTCTCCAACTTTTGCTGACTCCTGGTTTTACCTCACGTACAATGTAGCCTTTTTCTTTCTGCAGCTCCTGTGCTTCTTCCGGAGTATAAAACGGTCCTACCGGTTTTGAGGGGTCCTTAAAATCAGGATCGTCCTCACTGACCTCCACCTGGGTCACTACGGAACATACAGGACGCTGAATATCTGCCTCGAGCAGACGAAAGCTCATTCGATTCTGCATCATCCAGCCAATCTGTCCCTGGGTCATTGCACCACAGACAGCCAGGGTTTGTGCAGGTACATGCTCACGGGATTCTTCCTGCTGAATCAACAGCGCCCCCGCTTGAGGACCATTGCCATGGGTCACCACCGGACGGTACCCGGCTTTTATGATGAGGGCCATCTCGCGGGCCGTCTTATCAACGTTCACAATCTGCTCTTCCGTGGTCCCCTCTTCGTGGGCTTGTTTAATTGCATTTCCGCCGAGTGCAATCACAACTAGTTCTCCAGCCATATATCTGCTCCTTTATTCATCAAGTATGTAAGTAGGTAAAAATCTACACGGATTATGCAGTTTGTTCAAGAGCGCAACAAAATGCAACAAGAGTTTCTCGATTAAAAGGATACATAATAGGCAGGAATATGAAATACCTTTCGAATCAAAGATCTAAATTCATCCTCTTGGGGAGCTCCCTCATGCAGCATCCCGAATTCATCCATAAGCAAAACGCGACTGCTTATTCGCATCAGCAAATCAAGATCATGCGAGGAGACTAATACAGCGGTTCCCTGGGTCCGGGCAATCCTTTCCAGCAGTTCCATCAACTCTACCTTGCGGGTCACATCTAAATAGGCGGTGGGCTCATCCATCATAATTATTTGAGGTTCCTGAGCCAATGCGCGAGCTACCATTACTTTTTGTAATTCACCATCACTAAGCTCGTCAATGGTTCGGTAACGTAATAGCTCTGCTCCAACCGCAGAAAAGGAACGCTCCACTACCAAGCGATCCTGCGTTGTCAGACCACCGGAGAGCCGGGTATGCGGATACCTTCCTAAAGAGACAATTGTATCGGCCTTCAGGTGTCCGGTATGAACCCGTTCGGTGAGTACAACTGATATCTTGCGTGCCCGCTCGAGGGGACTCATATGGGAGATTTCTGTTTCTCCGATATATACGTTCCCGTCAAGAACAGGTTGCAAACCGCCTAAACTTCGCAGCAGAGTGGATTTACCACATCCGTTCGGTCCAATTAGCCCCACCACCTCCCCGGAAGAGATCGAAGTTGATAAATTCTTTGATACAGTCACCGTCCTGCGAAATCCATGGCGGTACCCAGTGTAAATGGATCGAGCTTCAATTAACTTCATATGAAACTCCTCCCCCCTCGGCTGTGAATTAAAACCCATACCACCACCGGCACACCCAGAAGAGCGGTAACCGAATTAAGCGGCAAGATTCCGCCTTGTCCCGGCAGGTGGCTCACAATATCTGCCATAAGTGCGGTGGCTCCGCCCAGCAGAAGAGAGGCAGGGACCAGGGTTCGATGATCGGCAGTTCGAAAAATACCGCGTGCCAAATGTGGAACTGCCACTCCTACAAATGTGACCGGCCCGCAAAATGCAGTTACCACCCCCGCCAACAGGGCACCAACCACTATCACGGTCATCCTCACTCGAATGAGGGCTACTCCCATGCTCCTAGCATATTCTTCACCCAATAACAGGGCATTTAAAGGTTTAATAAGCAAAAATCCAAGCAGGATTGCGGCACCAATAACCGGCAGCATGATATAGATATCATTCCAACTAGTGGTACCGAAACTTCCAAAGGTCCACTGTAAATAAGCCTGCACCCGGCCGGCCGCCGAAAAATGGATTAGCAGCGTAACCAGCGAGTTGGCCAGGTAACCGAACATTAAACCCACCAGCAACAGAAGTGTCACCGATCCGATAAATCGAGAGACAAGTAATACAACCCCCAGCACGGCTCCCGCACCAACCACAGCCGCCCCAGTTATCAAAGCCTTCATTCCAATGGGCAAAGAAGCCACAAAACCACCGGCAGCTCCTCCTATCACCAATACAACCAGGGCCACTCCAAGGTTTGCCCCCGCATTAATTCCCAGCACAGAAGGCCCGGCCAGGGGATTGCGGAACAGGGTTTGCATAAATAATCCGCTCAAGGCCAAACCCATTCCCGCCAGCAAAGCCGTTACAGCCCGGGGCAGGCGAAACAGCAGAATAATATTCCGCTGTCCTGTCTGCTCAAGTGATAAGCCGCCCGTTTCCGACGCCCACTCTGCAGGACTCAGCAGAATTCCGAGTACCCTCTCTAAGGGGATATCGACCGACCCCTTGAACACATCAAGGGCGAATAAAAAGAAAGCTGCCCCCAGAATTAAAAAAAAGCGAAGAAAAACACCGGTTTTTGAGTGCGTATTTAAACTAATCATCATGACGGCTTACTCTAAAAACCGGTAGAAATGCAGAGAATGGGCGGGCAGCAGCGACGGATGAAACAGCGAGATAAGATCTGCTAAAATGATATCCGGCTGGTAAGGCCCGCCTTCATAAAAATCATTGCTCCCGGCTTCAGAGGTCCGTGCATCATTGTTTACTACCTGTTGAGTCTTAAATGCATTCAGCCGTTGCAGCCTCTGATCTGCTTGAGCAAGCTCTTGAAGGCTTCTACTTCCGTATTGATGCAGCCATATATCAGCATCAAGGGCTTTTACAAACACCGCCTCAACATCTAGCACTAAACTCCGCGATTGGGATTCACTCGACCATAGATAATCTCCGCCGGCATCCTGTATAAAGCGCGCCATATAACCCTCGCCTCCCGGTACAACCCAGCGCCCGTTCATCGGTCTGTTCATAAGAACCTTCGGTCTGCCAGGGTTCTCAGAAAGCTTAGCCTCTACCCTCTGCTGTAGGGTTTTGTACCGCTCAGCTATCGAGTTGAAAATCTTTTCAGCTTCCTCGCCCTTTCCACACAGGAGCCCGATGAACTTGATCCATTCTGCGCGACCCAAAGGAGTAGTTTCCAAGTAGTCACCGTTAAGGACCACCGGTATAGAGGCGTCTCTTAATTTTGGTACTACGTTCCATTCTCCCTCAGTAATATTGGCCATTACCACCGCGGGCTGAAGCTGCACAATCTGCTCCATATCTAAGGACGGTCCATTTCCAACTTGAGGGATATTGCGTTTATTAATAATATCACGGAGTTTCTGACTGTAGATGTAATCCACATTATCGATTCCACTGAGCACAGCATCAAGGTTCAACCATAGCAACGGTGGCAGAAAGGTTGTAGAGAGGGGAATAAGCTGTTTTATAGGGGTCCTTATAATTTCCAGTTTCGTCTCATCAGACTCAATTGAGAGTCGCTCCCGGAGCTCGTCAGTGGTGATGTTTTGAAACAGGTCTCGCCCGATAAGGGCATAGCTAATAGAATTAAAATCTTCGGATTTCGGCGGGTGTACATTCAGCAGGATTACTCCAGAGCGCTCTTCAATTGAAAAGCCCTCTGCGCATTCTACTGAAATTGCAGACAGAGACTGCAGATTTCCCACGCTCAAGAGCAGTACACAGCCCCCTATTACGATTTTTTTAAGTAATTCACAGACCTTGTAAGACATACATTTTACTCCTCTTCGGGAAGAGAAGAAGCCATTGCTATAAAAGAAAGGCACTATGAATCTGTAATTCGGTATAGGCATTCTTGGCAAACCAACTTATCTCCCGAAGCTTGATTGCACAGACAATGTACCAGAGTTTCCTGACTAAGGGCCTACTGTTTCGCCTTCCCGGTTTTTACCCAGTGGCAGAATGAAGCAGAATATACCCAACACAGTGACGGGTTCGCGGAGGATTCACACCCCCTTCCACTGAAATACATTGTTAGCTGCTTCAATAGTAACGAAAACTCCAGAGATTGTACACATTCTCTGGGGCCTTTTGCTACGAGATGCTGTAAAAGAAACCATAAGAGGTTGAAAGAAAGGCTGGCGAATTTTGAAAAAAGGGATTAAAGTAGATATTTATGAAACAGTTAACCCTTTTAAGACATGCAAAGGCAGAGCCCAACATAAATGGTATAGAAGATTTTCAGAGGCAGATTGTTCACACAGAAACTACACGAATATCTGAAATAGCAAAACGTGCTCTTGAGGCATGGGGAAGACCGGATATTGTTATTAGCTCGCCTGCGGTGAGAGCCGCAGCAACTGCGAAGCTCTTTGCAAAAGAAGTTGCTGAGCAGAAAGAGATTAAGTTGTATGACCAACTATACGCAGCTGAAACCGATGACATCTTTGAAGTAGTACGGGAACTTCCGGCGGAGGCCACTTATGCAGTGCTGGTGGGCCATAACCCCTCGCTCGAAGAGTTTGCCTTCCTTCTGTTAAAGGAACAGATACAGCTCAAGCCCGGGGAATGCATCAACTTTTCCATCGCAATTAATCGCTGGGAAGACTTTTCCATTACCAAAACACCACGCTATCAGCAGCTGATCATGCCCTGAGCTGTACCCGTTTATATATACCTGTTTTCAATTTCCGGGGTAATCTCAATATTTTCTGCATTCATCATAGTTGCAATTCGCTGGATTGAAGACAGTATTAGGTTTTGCTCCCACCCGCTCAGCTCTCTAAACTTGCTCACAAACTCTTCCTGCAGCACTGAAGGGTCAGTCTTGAGGATTTCTCTAGTTTTATCGGTTACCCGTACAATAACACGCCGCTTGTCCTGAGAACTCCGCTCTCGGGTAACCAGGTTGCGAGTCTCTAGACGATCGATAATATTGGTGACGGTCGCCTGACTTAGACTAACCTTCTTGGCCACCCGGCCGATATTGATATCCTCGTCATTCATGATTTCTTTTAAAACCATAAGCTGCGGTGCGGTAAGTCCGTAGCGCTTTACCAGTTGCTTAGAGTGCATATCAATTGCACGTATAATTTGACGAAGTGTTACCAGGACATCATAACTGATATCTCGCTTATTATTCACTTTTTCCCCCACTCATGCTTCACAGAGGCTTGTATTATTTTTTTCAGCCTCACTATACTTGTTGTACCTAATAATATCAATACAATACAACAATAATTAAATATCTTTTACTTAGACATCTATACTTTATACTACTTAATAATTTTTTATTAGTAAAGGCTAAAAAAAGCGTATTTCAACAATTATTTCAATATTTACCCCAATTATTACCATATATACACTCAATTTTCTCAATTCAATTGAGTCATATAGTATATAGGTCAAAAAGAATAGATAATCAAGCTGAAACTGATTAAGCGTTAGATTATAATCCTAAACATTATATCTGATAAATTATGAATTAAAACTTTCTGCAAAAAAAAGATTACCCTTCACATCTACAGGCTTTGAGTTAGCACTGCCGGCATCATATTATTCTCGCCGCCGAGCATTCACTAAAGCTAACATTTTGTATAGAATTAAGATGTCTCTTTCTTCGGAGGAATAAGATTTGATCGAACTAAAGAACCTAAGTAAGAACTTTGACAAAAAGGTTGCCGTAAAAGACCTCAACCTTAAAATGGAAGCCGGAAAAATTACTATGCTGATTGGTCCTTCCGGCTGCGGGAAAACCACTACCCTAAAAATGATCAACCGTCTAATTGATTCTACTGAAGGTGATATTCTTATAGACGACAAATCGATCTATGATCTTGATGTAGTGAGCCTTCGAAGAAGTATTGGCTATGTGATACAAGAGACTGGATTGTTTCCGCATATGAACGTGTTTGATAATATAGCCGTAGTTCCTCGGTTACTGAAATGGAACGAACGTAAAATACAGAATCGTGTCGAAGAGCTGCTGGACCTTGTTACATTGGATACAAGTTACATCAACATGTACCCCTTACAGCTCTCCGGCGGGGAAAGCCAACGGGTAGGACTTGCCCGTGCATTAGCCGCGGATCCGAATATTCTGCTTATGGATGAGCCCTTTGGGGCAATCGATCCGATTAACCGGGCTAAACTGCATGAGTCGTTTATCTCTATACAGGAGAAGCTTGGGAAAACTATTGTATTTGTTACTCACGATATTAATGAGGCAATCAAGCTGGGTGACAAGCTTGCGATTCTGCACAACGGAGAGTTGATACAGTATGACAAAGTGACCAACATTTTATACGATCCTGAAAATGAGTTTGTAGAGCAGCTGCTTGGCCATGACCGCAACATAAAAGCCCTGGTGCTCAAAAAGAACCGTGATTACTTTGTGAATGAAGGGTTTCTTAAGGTAAACAAATCCGACATACCGGAAAAAATACAAGCTGCAATTGAAAAATCAAGCTCAAATAGGGCTATGGCAGTGAGTCGGGAGGGATGTTTTGAGGGAATATTCGTGCTTGAACTGAATAAACGCACAAGCCGGCCGCGCCTTACCTTGATAGATGATGCTATTACCGTTGAGAAAAACAACAACCTGCAGGAAACTTTAAGCCTTATGATTGAGGCCGGAGAGGCTCAACTGCCGGTAGTGGGTCCGCATAAGGAGTTTCTTGGGGTAATAAACCTGGAAGACATTTTTAACGAGTTCCGCGAACAGGATCGATAAAAGCAAGCACCTCACATCTCTATGCCGCGGGTTCGAAACCCGTAGCCGATTACATCGTGGACATCATGCATTACCATAAACACCCCCGGATCTTCTTCAAGCACCAGGCGCTTTAGCCGAGAGGTCTGACGGATATGAAAGGTGACATACAAAATAGTCTTTGGGAGATGGGAGTAGGTACCCATACCCTGAAAATAGGTAGCCCCGCGATCAAGCTCCGAATAGATACGGTCCTTTATTCTTTCGGCAGCCTCATTACTGGCCGGTATTATGTAGGCGGCCTTCACCCGGCTCAGACCTTCGGTTACGATATCTACAAAGCGCGAGGAGAGGAACAAGGCAAAATAGCTCCAGATTACAATATTTACATCCCTGAACATATAGCCGGTAAACAGAATTATTGCGGTTTCAACGATCAGGTAGCCGTTGCCCATAGAGATGTTCATGTGTTTTTTTAAAATTGCCACCGGCACATCGGTACCGCCGGTGGAAGCCCGGGCTTTGAAAATAAGCCCGATTCCCACTCCTACCAGCAGGGCACCCGCGATTGCCGCCACAAAAATACTGTCGGTAAGAGCCCATTGATTGAGCGGTTTGATGGAACCGTCGGGCAGTATATTGTATTTTTCAAACATCTCCCGCAAAAAGCCCCATTTGTACATACGCTTCGGCGAGAGCACATCAACCGCCAGGGCACTGGTAAAAAAGCCCGCAAAAGTCCCCATCCCGAACTGGCGCCCGACAAATATCATGCCGACAACCCAAAGGGGGATATTCATTACAATCATGCTGATTCCAACCGGAAAACCCAGAAAATGAAACAGAATCTGGCTTAAGCCTCCTACCCCACCGGGGGCTATCTTAAACGGAACCAGAAACCAGGAAAGCCCCGCACCAAAGGCCAAACTGCCCACCGCAATAATAACAGCCTGCTTCACCAGTTCCAGAGGTTCGATTTTTCCGATTTTCAGATTCCGCAAACGGGCCAAAAACTGCATGCGGGTGCTCCTTTCGACAAACATATTATGGGTTAATGCGTCTGTACGCTACAACAGAAGGTTAGCATAAGTGATAGAGGAGGAGAAGTGGGAATATAAGCTTTTTCTAATCAGTTATCAGGATAGTAGGAGACATTCTCTAATCTCTCTTGATCAGTGATCGCTGCATCAGAGATATTAATTTCTACTTCTAGATCAGAAGACTCATTTGGATATAATACAATAGAGTAGGTATCATACAGCACAGCTTTTTTAATAATGTCACTAATATCAAGTGGAACGCCAGTTGAAAAATCAATTGGTAGTGCGGATGACATATCCACTTTTTCCATAATATCCTGTCCATCATCACGTAGTACAAAAAGAGGAGCTATATTCCCGCTAGTATCAGTGCCAGAACTACTTACTACATCAATATTAAAACTGGCTCCTTGTACATGATCGAGGAACCTCAACTCATTAAAAACAATAATTGCTATCCGTTTGTCGCCAAAGGATGATCCTTCTCCAGCAATATAGTAGTTAGTAGTCGGGTTCTGCTCAGCACTTCCCAAATCATATCTTATAGAAAAAATACTATCAGCGACAAGATCTGCTCCATAGGTAAGCGGAATAGGAACAGGGTCTACTATCTTTACTCTGTCATAAATGGGAGCTCTCCACCCACCCTCAGTTCGTGAATATAAGGTAACCCAGACTTCATCGCCACTATTCAAGTTTGTCCATGTTTCGGAATATGCATACTGCCCCGTTTGAGATGAAATAGACTCTCCTTCAAGGACATCACCATCGAAGAAGTGTACAGGAAATATGTAAGGCGTATTTTTGTTCATAAAAAGCCTAACCTCCTTTACACGCTCATAATCATCGTAATAATCTCTCGGAGGCTTCCACCCAAACTCTGCAGTTACTGTTCCAGGATTATATTGTAGAGCTCTGAAACCGGTTATTTGGGCTTCTTCATCTCCTGGCTTCTCTCTCCCGTGCTGTGGTACTAAGAAAAGTTCACAGCTAAATAACCCTATTAGAAAAGGTATTATTGCAATGATGGCATAAAGCTTATTTTGTTTTGATTTCTCAATTACCATCTCCTCACCCCCTCATAGGTAATTGTTGGAGTAGTAGTAGCTGCCCGAATATCTATAGCACTTCCTGCCGTGGCCCTTAAAACTAAAAAACCTGGGCCATGATAAAGCGCCCTGCTAAAGACTTCTGTTATATCGAAGGTTTGTGGACCGGGTATAGCATCAGCTGCATCAATAGTTTTTTGAATAAAAGTTTCAGTTGCGTTTTGTCTTTCATAGGTCGGGTTAACATCTGACGCAAAGAACTCTCCATCATCCCAGCGCACAGGATTTATAACAAGAGTGCCGGAACTGGTGATATCGTCTATATCGAGAGTAAGTTGGGCTGATTTTACCACAATATTACTATCTATATTATCAAAGTATAAAATATACCATATATCAGAAGTAGTATTATCAACGTTAAAATCAGCACTAAAAGTGTTTGTGTAGGTACCACTAACCGTATCAAAACTAAATGCATCTACCAGAGGAGAGTTTTTAGCATCTGCTTCCGGGTACTCCATATGTCTATTAATATAGATTGGAGACAACCACTTTCCATCTTTCTCATGGGGCCATACTGCAAAATAGTGTTCATTGTCATATTCAAGATTAGAATAAATTTTATACCATTGATCATCCTTCACGGATATC
>JAWLDZ010000056.1:0-15402 GCA_041686355.1 Spirochaetaceae bacterium | reverse complement strand
GAAGGGGATATGGAAAGACCGACTCCAAAAGCCTTTAGATAGGATTCTTTGCATACCCATAGGGACGTGAACCACTCCTTCTGAAGATCCTCAGGGGTTTCTTGCAAACGGAGAATCTCGTTGGGCGCCAACATAGGACAAAATTTCTTCCAGTCAAGCAAAAACTTCTTCTGAATATCAACTCCAAGGCCGACGCCGTCCTGAACAATACCGACGCCGCACATGACATAGTCTCCTGAGTGGGATATTCCACACGATAGTTCTGGATAGTTACTGAGGAAAGAACGCCCCCATGCATCACGTTGGAAGTCGGGTTGGGAAATGCCGTAGAGCCGATGTAAAATTGTATGTAGAAGAACTCTTGCCCCTCTTTTTCTTCTTCTCTCGTTCCTCAAGTTGATCCTTCTTATACGTTCATGCTCTTCGGCTGAAACCGAGGTGGGGAGGTCCTCATCTGAAAGACGAGTATGAGAGATGTTCCATACATACACTTGAGTCAACCTGTTCTGCCCCCTTAAAATCTGTACAAGCCAATAAGACTATGGTATCTTAATTAGGCGGATTTGCAAAACATATATTTGAAAAATACTGTTGCGTGGCTTAGAAATAACCTCAATAATTAGGTAAACGAAGGAGCACGAGTGGCAAACATCCGAAAAGTTGCACAGCTGGCCGGGGTTTCTGTAGCGACGGTTTCACGGGTATTAAACCATCCGGAGCGGGTTTCTGAAAAAACCAAAAACAGAGTCCTCTCTATTATGGAAGACATTGATTTCTCCCCCAACGCCCTTGCCCGAGGACTTAATCTAAGACGTACCAACACAATTGCCCTGATTATTCCCGATATTCAAAACCCTCTGTATACCGAAATAGCCCGAGGAGTTGAAAGTATCGCCCATCGAAACGGGAACAATCTTTTACTCTGTAATACTGAAAAGGATGTTGCGAAAGAAAAAAGTTATGTACAAATGTTAATTGAAAAAAAAATTGATGGTGTCATCCTTGCATATACAGGGCTTAAGGATGAAGATTTTCAGGAAATTATTAACAAGGAGATCAATTTAATCCTCTGCGGAATGAACTCTGCCAGTATGAAAATCAGCAGCGTATACTCCGATTTTAGGCAAGGGTCCGCCCTTGCTGTGCAGCACCTCATCAAACTTGGGTATAAAAGAATCGCATGTATCACCGGTTCGGATCGCTACATCGAGAATCGAGAAAAAGTTCAAGGTTATATTGAGACCATGGAAAGGGCAGCATTAGAGGTACCTCCGCATTACCTTGTTCATGGAGACGATGATATAAATAGCGGATATCTTTCGGCTCTGAAACTGCAGAAAATAGAGCAGAAGCCGGAAGCTGTTTTTGTATGTAACGATTTAATGGCCATAGGTGCTATAAATGCAATGCAGAAAGCAGGATTCAATGTGCCGGAAGATATTGGGGTTGTTGGATATGATAATATAGTTATGGGTTCATTTATCGATCCAAAGCTAACCACCGTGTCCTGGCCTGTGTACAAAATGGGAATACTCTCGGCGCGTATACTTTTAGATGAAGTAAATTCAAAGAGTGAAGATGTATATACCCAAAGTATCTTACTGAAACCTAAGCTTAAAATTAGGAAATCGTGTGGACACATCGATCGGGTAAGTGAAATCTTCGATTAGGAGTTTTACATGGATTTATCTACAGATTTCATGGGAATGCATCTAAAAAACCCGCTTATTCTTTCTTCCGGTCCCCTTTCGGGTAGCGGAGAAATGATGATGCAGGCCTTAGATGCCGGTTTTGCTGCTGTAGTAACAGAAACAATTTTGAACGATATCCGACCAAATGTACGTCCGCGTTTAGTGAAAAGCGGTGAAGGTTTGCAGAATATCTGGTTGTACACCGAGCTGACATTAGAAGATTGGAAACGAGAGATTGCTATGGTAAAAGAGGCCGATGGTACACTAATTGCCAATATATTGGCATATAGTCCTTCTGAAATGGCATTCTTAGCAAGGAAAGTGGAAGGCTTTGGGGCAGATGCAATTGAACTGGGTATTTCCTCACCCCATGGAGAAGGGATAGAGGTTATTGCTGCTAACTATGATGAAATGTATGAGTTGGTTCAAAGTGTTGTGGATAGTGTGAGTATTCCGGTAATTGTTAAACTCTCTTCAAATGTCACCAATCTCTCGTTGGTGGCTCAATCCGCCCAAAAAGCTGGTGCTCAAGGACTCAGCGCAATAAATACTGTTCGATCCATATTAGGGGTGAATTTGGAAAACCAGGAGCCGCTGCTGCCGACTTATGGCGGGTATTCAGGAGAGCCAATTCGACCAATAGGCCTTGCTGCTGTGGCGACTATCAAACAATCTGTAGAGCTACCGGTTTCCGGTATTGGAGGGATAGTTGATTATACCCATTTGCTTGAATATATAATGCTCGGTGCAGAAACTTGTCAGCTACACACAGCTCTTTTGCTGCATGGCTACCATATAGTTCCAAAAATTTTGGATTCAACAAGGCGATGGCTGGAGGACCACTCCTTTAAGAATTTAGGGGATGTGAGAGGTGCTGCATTACCCAAGCTCAAAGCCTTTGATGAACTTATTTATGAGCCTCGAATTGTAAGGGTAAAACACGATTGTCCTTGCGAAGACTGTGAACAATGTATATCCACTTGTTTTTATAATGCTATTACTAAAGATAAAGAAGGGAAGATTATAGTTCTACCGGAAAAGTGTAACGGCTGCGGTTTGTGTATCAGCATCTGTCCGGAAGATTGTTTTGAAATGGTATTGCCGATTGAATGAACAAATTGTGTCGATCGGTGATACAGAGTAGTAATTTTAATCAATTAAAACTACTACTCTGTATATACGTGTGAGCCTGTAGCTAATTTTCCGCTTTTACTACATCGCTGGGGCGAATAACAACATTAAGTATAATTCCAATTATAGCGGCAAGTCCGAGCCCTGAAAAGGCGAAGTTGCCGAATTCAAAGGTTGCCCCGCCGATGCCTAAGATGAGCATCGTTGAGGAGATTATCAGGGCTTTCGCATCCGAAAGATCCACCTGTGCATCAACCATATTTCGAATTCCTATTGAAGAGATCATACCAAACAGCAGTATACTTATACCACCAACGACCGGTCCTGGAATGGTACCGATAAGGGCTGTGAATTTTGGTATTACAGCGATAACAATGGCAAATATAGCTGCTATTCTCATCACCACAGGGTTAAAGACTCCGGTGAGTGCGACCGCTCCAGTGTTTTCGCTGTAAGTTGTATTGGCCGGGCCGCCCATCAGTGCAGAGATGGAAGTTGCCAAACCATCACCGAGCAAAGTACGATTGATACCCGGATCTTTAATGAAGTTAGTTTTAACTACATTACCTATAGCCAGAACGTCACCAAAGTGTTCAATAATTGTAACAATAGCGATAGGTACCATTATTGAAATTGCTTTTACCGAAAATTTGGGTGCCATAAAATTTGGGAGTCCAAAAAATTTGGCCTCTTGGATGGTAGTGTAGTCAATCACGCCTAAAATCATTGCGAATACATATCCGACTACCAGTGCTATCAGGACCGGAAGGTTTGACAGGAATTTTGATTTTCGAGCTATAAAAGTTTTTACAAAAACCCCGGTGGCAAAGGTTACTAATGCAATGAGCCATGCACCGTTCTTGCCAATCATTTCGGCAATTTCAGGTGAGTTTGTTCCATTTGCATTTTGAATGGCAACAGGAGCAAGCATGAGGCCTATCAAAATAATCATAGGTCCGGTTACATAGGGGGGTAGGAACAGTTGCAATTGTTCGTAGCTCACAAATTTGAAGATAAACGCTACCACTAGATACAGTAATCCGGCGATTACGATACCGCCGGTTGCATAGGCCAAGCCTTGTGCTTCTGAAATTGCAAAGATTCCAGGCAGAAATGCAAAGGAGCTTCCGAGAAATACGGGAACCTTAAACTTTGTTACCACATGGAATATCAAAGTACCAATACCTGCAGCAAGCAAGGTTACTCCAACATCGAGCCCTGTCAGGAGCGGGACTAGAACTGTAGCTCCAAACATAACAAAAGTGTGCTGAAGTCCCATTACGATTAACTTCAGGTTAAGTTTTTCACTCATACTTTCCCCCAATGAGTTATAGATTAAAACGTACTAACATACCGTTAGCTTCTTTTTTATCTTACGGGCAAAATTCAAATAAGAACAGGAAAAAAAGCTTAAACAGGGTAAAATTTTGTAACTAGTTACAAAAAACCTATATTTAGCCAAATTTGGGTCTTCCAAGGCGAAAAAAGGTTGTGCCCTCGGTAAAATGGTCTTATTATGTTCTTGTAACTAGTTACATTATTAATGGAGTAAGGGATGATAAATTTTGAGTATCGTAAGCCTACAAGTCTAGAAGAGGCTCAGAACCTTCGTGCTGAATATGGATTTGCATCACACTTTCTAATGGGAGGCACGGACCTTACAGTAGAAATTGATCAAGGCCTTTTGTCTCCGGAAATGCTGATAGATCTGAAGGGAATAGATGCGTTAAAGATAATAAGAGAGGAGTCTGATGAAATAGTGATTGGGGCGGGCGTCACATTTTCTGAATTAATAAAATCTTCGCTTATTCAGCTCGCTTTCCCCAGTTTGCATGAGTCCTCTAAATTAGTAGCCTCGGTTGGCGTAAGAAATGTGGCAACCCTATCCGGTAACATTTGTCATGCTGTACCATCGGCCGATGGTGCAGCCCCATTGTTGATACGGGATGCAGAGCTTACCGTGTCATCGACTGCAGGTTCACATTCGGTGTCTATTCATGATTTCTTTCAGGGTCCCCGAAAAACCGTGCTCTCGGAAAATGAACTGATCACAGAGATACGCATCAAGAAGAACAAGGCCAAGTTCGGAGAGCATTATCTAAAACTCGGCCGTTATAGGGGTGAAGATCTAGCGCAGGTAGGTGTTGCGGTATCGGTTGATGAGAAATTTCAATACAAAATAGCCTATGCCGCCGTCAGCCCCGTACCTATGAGAATACCTGAAGCGGAGGAGGTCCTGCAGGGCCAGCGGCCAAATCAGCCTGAAATTGAAAAGGCAATCGAAATAATAAAGCGGAGGGTCAGTCCAATAGATGATATTCGTGCAAGTAAAGAGTATAGGCTTTATATGTGCGGTGTTATGTTTGAGAAGGTACTTCATGCAGCCCTACAGCGCATGCATGATGCACAGTCGGGGAAGAAATCATGAAAAAAGAAATCAGTTTTATTTTAAACGGAAATGAGGTCTCACTGTCGGTTTCGTCGGATGAGAAGTTGCTGGAAGTACTTCGAAATACCTTAGGTATAACCAGTCCAAAATACAGCTGCGGGAAAGGAGAATGCGGCGCCTGTACAGTCCTGTTGGATGGAAAAACGGTTCGGTCCTGCATAATGCTGGCCGTTGAGGCCGATAAGAGTGAAATCGTTACTCTTGAAGGATTCCAGAAGAATGGGCTTACCAACATCCAGAAGGTCTTTCTAAAGCATAATGCTTTCCAATGCGGTTTTTGTGCCCCGGGGTTTATCCTCAGTACCGATGAACTATTAAGAGAGAATCCCGAACCTAATGAGGAAGAGATCCGCGAGGCTTTAGCCGGTAACCTATGCCGTTGTACCGGTTATAAAAATATCATTGAAGCGGTGGAAGAGATGGTGAAGATTAGAAAAGAAGGTGCGGAGCAATGAAGAAATTAAATGTTGTCGGGCACGATGCAGTTCGAATAGATCTAAAAGAAAAAATAACCGGGACGGCAAAATATACCGACGATTTCGCGTTTGGTCCCAACTTGCTTCATATGAGCGTGCTTTCCAGCCCACATGCCCATGCGGAAATAATGGGTATCGATACCTCAGAGGCTGAAAAACTCCCGGGTGTACGGGCTGTTGCTACCGGAAAAGATTTCCCGCAAAAAATTGGGCTTTACCTAAAGGACAAATCGATTCTACCGGTAGATAGAGTAAGGTATATTGGTGAACAGGTTGCGGTGGTGATTGCAACTAGTAAAAAGATCGCCGACGAAGGGTGCAGAAGAATTAAAGTTGACTATAAGGTCCTGCCTTCGATCCATAATCAAATGAAGGCGATGGATGCGGATGCGGTTTTGATACATCCGAACCTTGGAGACTATGAGGTTGTCCCCTGGCTCAATCCACAACCGGGTAGAAATATTTCGCATATAAGAAAAATCAGAAAAGGGGATACCGAGAAGGGGTTTGAGGAAGCCGATTTTGTGCTGGAAGATGAATACGCTGTTCCCCATGTGGTACACGCCGCCTTGGAGCCGCATATAACAGTTGCTCTGTACGATTATAATGAGCGTTTTACCTTTTGGAACTCTACACAGTCGCCACATACCCAAAGAAATATGATAGCTGAAGCATTAAAGATACCTCATCAGAATGTACGGGTGGTTGCCGGTAGTGTGGGTGGAGGATTCGGTGGAAAAGCGGGAATCAGTATGGAAGCTTTGGGCGTGGTCTGTCGGAAGGTTCCCGGTTTTCCCGTCAAGCTTAGATGGTCAAGGGAGGAAGAGTTTTACAACTCCTCTCAGCGTCAAGGCCTGCAGGCTCAGATCAAAATAGGGGTAACCAAAGAAGGAAAGATAACGGCCCTAAAGCATAAACTTTACTGGGATGTAGGAGCCTCTGCTGAGTATGGAAATAATGTGGTGAATGCTACCGGTTTCTCAGCAACGGGCCCATACTATATTCCCAATGTAAGCATAGACTCCTTGGCTGTGTACACCAACAATCCCCCTTGTGCTGCCTACCGGGGTTTTGGTTATTCAGAGTTTCATTTTGGTCTGGAAAGCATCCTGGATAGTGTGGCTAAACACATTAAAATGGACCCGGTAGAGTTTCGCCGGAAAAACGCTATCAAAGTCGGCGATAAGGTTGCTTATGGTGTGCCGATGAATCCCTCCGGAATGCATGAATGTATAGACAGGGTTGCCGAGGCGATTGAATGGGGCAAGGAAGTGGAATCGAAAGACCCGGATAAAGTCATAGCAAAAGGTTTTGCCTGTGCCTGGAAGGCACCGGCGATGCCGGCAAATGCCGGTTCTTCTGTTTTTATCAAGTTTAGTGAAGATGCCAGTATAAATGTAGAACTTTCAGGAATGGAAATAGGCCAGGGACTGCATACCACCATGGCGAAGTTTGCCGCCGAAGAGCTGGGGCTACCCCTCGAAAAGGTAAGGGTTGAGCTTCCGGATACCGATCGAAGCCCATATGAATGGCAAACAGTAGCCAGTCATGAAACCTGGGCACTGGGCAATGCAGTTATTCTTGCAGCACGGGAGGCAAAGGAGCGTATCTTTGATGTGGTACACCGTGCCTACTTTTTAGAAAAAGAGTTTCTATACCTCGAAGATGCAAAAGTGAAAAACGAACTTGATCCTACTTTCCAATTGCCTCTGAAAGATTTCGTCATATCGGGAATAGAGACTGAGCATCATACATGGATTGGAGGGCCTATCACCGGTTCCGGCTCATATATACCGGAGTTCACAAATGCAATGGTAGATCCGGAAACCGGTCAGGGGGGGCATCCGAATGTACACTATACGGTTGGGGCCGGAGCAGTGACAATTGAACTGGATAAAAAGACAGGAGTAATAAGAGTGCTCCACATGGCGGAGGCTTTCGATGCGGGCAAGGCGATCAACCCGGATTTGGCGAAGGACCAAATTGTAGGAGGATTTGTGCAGGGTTTGGGAACCGCCCTTTATGAGGAGGTCCATTTTGATAAGGATGGAAAGATTTTGAATCCGAATTTTACGGACTACAAAATACCAACCACCCTGGATGTTCCCTACAAAATGGATCCTATTCTCGTTGAGGTGCCGCAACCGGACGGTCCCTTTGGGGCGAGGGGAATTTCTGAACACACAATGATCCCGGTAATGCCGGCCGTAGCCAATGCTGTAGCCAATGCCGTAGGCTTGCGAATAAGGGATATTCCCCTCACTGCCGAGAAAATTGCCCTCCGACTTAATAGCAAAGAATTTAAACCGGAATACTAGGGAGACTGTATGGACAAGTTTTTGATAGAGAAAGATTCCTACTTTGATTCAGTATTTCTTATGCTGATAAATAGTGAAATAAAGGAGCATCCCGGGGTCTCCGAGGCAGTTGTGGCTATGGGTACCGAAATGAATGTAAAACTTCTCTCGGATATGCAGCTGTGGGATCCGCGTTTGGAGCAGGTAAATCCAAACGATCTGATTATTGCGGTACGGGGAGAAGAAAAAGAAAAAGTTGAGGACGCTCTTACTGTGGCCAAGGGTATGTTGTCCAAGAAGGCAACTACCGGGGAGGGACAAAAGTATGTCCCCCGGAGTCTTCAGGCAGCGATCAAGGAAGTTCCCGATGCTAATTTGGTTCTTATCTCGTTACCGGGAGAGTATGCAGCCCGCGAGGCGCGCAAGGCTTTACAGAACAATATGCATGTCATGATGTTCTCGGACAACGTTTCTCTGGATGAGGAAATTGAATTAAAAAAACAGGCCGTCGAGCAGGGGCTGCTGATGATGGGACCTGATTGCGGAACTGCAATTATCAATGGAGTTCCTCTCTGTTTTGCGAATACGGTAAATCGAGGTGGTATAGGCGTGGTAGGCGCTTCGGGAACCGGTTTGCAGGAAGTCACCTGCCTTATAGATACTTTTGGCGGAGGAATATCCCAGGCTATCGGGACTGGCGGACGCGATCTGAAAAACAGGAAGGTCGGCGGCAGAATGATGCTTCAGGCGATTGAGGCCTTAAGGAACGATGATAGAACCCGGGTAATTGTAGTCATATCCAAACCTCCAGCACAGGAAGTTGCGGATACAGTGCTCAGTAGTTTAAAAAAGAGTGGAAAGCCGGCGGTCATTCACTTCATAGGACTGGACTCTGAGCCGGATGAGGACAATCTGCATTTTGCCGGGAGTCTGGAAGAAACAGCCGGTATCGCTGCGGGCTTGGAAAAACAAGCAGCATGGAAACCGCAAGAGTATGCTCCAACGGAGCAGCAAAAACGAAAAATTATTGATCGTGAAACGGCCAAAATAGCTAAACCCCAAAAATATCTACGGGGTTTGTTTACCGGAGGCACACTCGCGGATGAGGCCTTGATCTTATTAGAACAGAAACTTGGGAAGGTCTATTCTAATAATCAGAGTGATGAAGCGCTGCAGTTGAAAGACCCCCATGTCTCTCTGGAACATACAATTGTTGACCTGGGAGACGATATTTACACTGTAGGTCGAGCTCATCCGATGATTGACCCGAGTACCCGGGAAGAGAGAATAAGGCGGGAGGCAAAAGACCCTGAAGTGGCGGTACTTCTGCTTGATGTAGTGCTTGGATATGGATCGCATCGGGATCCGGCCGGGGCAATCCTACCTGCCTTAAAAGAGGCAAAACAACAAGCCCTTGAAAGGGGGGGATATCTGCCGATTGTTACCTCAGTTACCGGTACTGAGAAGGATTTTCAAGGATATGCGGAAACGATTCAAAAACTGGAAGCCCTAGGTTGTATCGTAATGCCCTCAAATTACCAGGCCTCATTACTGAGCGTGGATCTGCTCGAGGCAATCATGAACAAGAGGGGGGAGTAATACTATGAGTGTGGAAAAAATAAATGCACTATTTGAGAACGATCTAGAGGTTCTCAATCTGGGGCTTGAATCATTCAACACTACCCTTAAGGAGTTCGGTGTCAAGTCAACTCAGATTGCCTGGACTCCTCCGGCTAAGGGCAACCAGGAGCTAATAGATGCTTTGGACAGTGTTTCGGCGGTACAGTCTAAGATCCAGGCAGCCAACGATAGGGCCCACGAAATTATTTTGAAGGGGAAACCGGAGTTGGTTGATATCGGGATTGCCGAAGAGGTGATTCCCGAAATGAGAAAAAACCTCATTCTCCATGCGGGCCCTCCAATAACCTGGGATAGAATGTGCGGACCGATGAAGGGTGCGGTAATTGGCGGACTCCTGTTTGAAGGAATGGCCGCAAACAGAGCAGAAGCAGAAGACCTGGCAGCCTCCGGGGATATTGAGTTTTCTCCCTGTCATCATCACAGTACGGTTGGTCCCATGGCGGGGATAGTAACTGCTTCCATGCCGGTCTGGATTATGAAAAACAAGATCTACGGCAATATGGCTTATGCCACTCTGAATGAGGGGTTGGGAAAGGTACTGCGCTACGGAGCATTTGCAGATGAGGTGATTAACAAACTCAAATGGATGAAGGATGAACTGGCACCTATCTTAAAAAAAGCATTGCACCTGCACGGGCCAATTGATATGAAAAATATTATTGCCCAAATTCTTCAGATGGGTGATGAGGGGCATAATCGAAACAGGGCCGGTACTTCCCTTATTATTAGAGAGCTGGCCCCTCATGTAGTTATGTTGAATGAAAAAAAGGAAGTTCTTGCGAAGATTTTTACTTTTATGCATCAGAACGATCATTTTTTTCTTAACCTTTCCATGCCGGCCTGTAAATGTATAATCGACGCCGCCCGTGATATTGAATGCAGTACTGTGATTACCGCTATGACCCGCAGTGGAACGGATTTCGGAATCAGAGTTTCGGGGCTTGGTGACCAGTGGTTTGTCGCACCGGCACCCAAGGTTGACGGTTTGTACTTACCGGGATTTTCTGCAAAAGATGCCGCCGCAGATATAGGAGATTCGGTGATTACCGAAACGGTGGGGATAGGAGGCTTTGCTATGGCCGCCGCCCCGGCCATTGTAAAGTTTGTAGGTGGTACTCCGGAGGATGCGGTTCAGTTTACCAAAAATATGTATGAAATAACCGGTGTTGAGAATAACATTTTTCAAATACCCGCTTTGGATTTTCGAGGTACCCCAACTGCTATTGATATTCTTAAAATTGCTGAAACGGGAATATTTCCGGTAATAAATACCGGTATAGCTCATAAGGATCCGGGTATCGGAATGGTGGGTGCCGGACTGGTGAAACCTCCGCAGGAGTGTTTTTATGACGCTGTCAAAGCTTTTGCGAAAAAATACGGCACGTGAGGTATGCTCAAAGAATCGTTTTTGAATAAGTTTCGCATGCCGCTTCGCGGCAAACGAAACGACGAAAATAGCCGTATTCGGCTATTTTCATATAGACTATAGAAATAATACTGGATTAAGGAGAGTACGTATGAAAATTATTGATTTAACTATTCCCTTGGGGATCGCAACCCCACCCTGGCCGACCTATGAACCGCTGCAGGTTAAGTATTTTAAGCGTCTGGCTCCCAACGGTGCGAATGGGCAGATAGTAACTCACTCTAATCACGTCGGTACGCATTTGGACGGGGAGATACACTTTTACACCCCCGGAAAGGATATTGCTTCTTTAGACTTTGATTTTCTAGTACATGATGCGGCGATTGTCGACTTATCCGATGTAGTTGAAGATTTTAGTATTTATACCAGCAAGATGGTGGAAGATCGAGTAGAGGTAAAAGAGGGGGACATCCTTATTATCAATACCGGTTATCACAAATACGGATGGGACCAACCTACGGCGGATGAGGTGAGATACATGGTAAAACACCCCGGTCCCGACAGAGAGTTTGCCGAATGGGCTAAAAAGAAAAAACTGCGATGGATAGGAGTGGATTGCGGAAGTGCCGATCACCCCTTTAACACAAAAATTCGTGACTGGATGCCCAAGGAAGCTGTACTATGTGATGCATATTTTAAAGAGAAATATGGTAAAGGACTTTCAGAAATATTTCCGGATGACAAATATCAGCTTATGCACCTAGAAATGTTTAATCATGGAATCATTCATGCAGAATGCCTAGGCGGAGATATCGACCTTCTAAGCAATCAGCGTGCGACAATCGGCTGTTTTCCCTGGCGCTTTGTAGATGGAGAGTCGAGTATCTCTCGCATTGTGGCCATGGTTGATGATGAGCGATATGAGAAACTGATGGAGCAAAAAAAGAAGGCCGAGCTGACAAAGTTCGGTGATGTAGCGAGATTAAAATAGTACACAGAAAAAAATCAAAGGGAGTATTCTATGATTGATAATGAACTGGAAAAAAAACTAAGGCCTCCGCAACTGGATCTAAAACCGTATCCGCCTAAAATTATAACACTCGCAAACGGCGAAGAGATGATTGTTCGTGAAGTAAGAAGAGATGAGGTGGGGATATTGCTTGGCACTGTTCAGCCCTTGATGGGGGTGCAGAAGGATTTCTACGATATTGTAGCCGCCCGTATGTATGCGGAAATACTCGGCTGGTTTACCTACCGGGTAGCCAATGAGTTTATCCTGGTGGGAGTAATAGACGGCGAGATTGTGGGTATAGTCAACAGCCGGCTGGTAGATGAAAAAGAGGGAATGAGCTTCCATACTATTGCGGTCAAGCGGGGGCTCCGAATTGGAGCACAGTTGTTTGCTGCAAAGATGGAGCACCATATCGAATTTCTCGGCAACGAAGAGGTACATATTGTTGCTGAAAGTCCGATAGGATTTAAGCGCTGGATGATAGAGTACGAGTTGGAAGACAGAACCGACCAATACCCTCAATTACGACATGAACTGGGGGGGATCCCCACATATACACTTACCCGTCCATTGTATGATGCGGTAAAGTCGGCAAAGGTCACCGGTACCCGTCCCGTTCCGCCGGAAAAACTTGCGAGTGCGGATAATTTGAAAATGCCAAAAGAATATCCGCAGATTCCCGGCTTTAAGCGAGGGGAGAGTTAGACATGGGACGAAAAGTAGCGGCGGTTGGAATTGGCCATACGGTATTTGGAAATTTAAGCGAGTTTGATTTGGTTGATGTGATGGGGTACGCTTCATTAAATGCTCTGGACGATGCCGGGATACGTGGAAAAAGGGATCTGGTTGAACAGGTATTTGTAGCGAATATGGGGGGCGGCATCATTAACCACCAGACCGGTATTGCCTCTTCCCTTGTGAGCCGAATCGGCATAGAGCCAGCAATGGCTGAACTTGTGGAGAATGGCCCTGCCAGCGGAGCAAGCGCTCTGAAGGTGGGGTATATGGCGATTGCCAGCGGATTGGTAGATGTGGTGATGGTGACCGGTGGTGAACTCATGCGGACTATTACCGGGTGGAAGGGGACTGACTTCGTAGCAACGCTCCTGCATCCGGAGGCTGAGTATAAATACGGTCTGTCTCTGCCGGCCTACGGGGGAATGTTTACCCGAATGTATATGGAGCGTTACGGCCTTACGGAAAGGGAACTTGGCTTGGTGGCAGTGAAGGATCATCAGAACGGTGAAAAAAACCCGTATGCCCACGTTCGGGTTCCCTGCACAATCGATGCAATTCACGACAATGAAAATGCCCATGTAATTAACAACTATGTGGCAGAACCTTTAAGATTATACGGTATGTGTCCGGTATCAGACGGCGCTGCCTCGATAATTTTGTGTGCGGAAGATTCTCCAAAGATGAAGGAGTTTACTACACACGAGCCGATATACATCAGCGGAATAAGTTCCGCCACCGACACCCACTGTGTACACAATCGAAAGGACCCTCTGATTTTAGATGCGGTTCGGCTGGGAGCGGAAAAAGCTTACAAGATGGCCGGGCTCACCGCAGCAGACATCTCCTTTGCCGAACTGCATGATGCTTTTGTAATTTTGGAGCTGGCGATTAGCGAGGAAGTAGGCTTTTTCGAGCGGGGTACCTCAAAAGATGCCCTGACAAGAGGTGAAACAGCAATTGACGGAAAAATGCCGATAAATACCTCGGGAGGATTAAAATCGAAGGGGCATCCGGTTGGTGCTACGGGAGTCTCACAGGTGTTTGAATTGGTAAAACAGCTCAGAGGCCAGGCTGAAAAAGGGAGACAGGTGAAGAATCCGAAACACGGAATGGCGGTTAACTTCGGTGGCTTTGGTAACAATGTGGTGACTACTATATGTTCGAGAGGTGGGGTATGATTGATTTTAGTATGTATGGAAAGAAAAAGCCGGAAGTATGTGCCCATAAATGTCCCGGATGTGGAAAACTCTACTATCCTGCACCTATGGTATGCGATGACTGCCATGAACGAAGGGATCCTGCCGGGGTGGAACACAAGCGCTGGGAGAAAGTGTCTTTGAGTGGACCATGTACTCTTCTGGCCTGGACTCGATTGTTCGCACTACCCGAGGGTTTTGATAAAAAATACCTGCTTTTTGGAATTGTGGAATTTGAAAACGGGCTGCGTGCAAGTGGAAACCTCCTTGTGGATCAGCCGGAAACAAATATGAAATTAACTGCAAAAGTTGATGTAATAAAAGAGGATCTTGGGGAGGAAGTATTCGGCTTTCAGTTTGTTGCACCGGAATAGTTTTATATTAAGAACTAATGCATTCTGCCGCCCGAAAGAGTAATTTTCCGGGCGGTTTTTAACGGTGGTTCCAGGTTTGGACCCGATTGTCAACCATCAGTACATAGATGCGGTCAAGTGTCCAAATCATCTGGCTTGCATCTTCGTTCATAGGGCGCTTTCTGGATGGGTCTCCGAATAAGCTGATTAGCAGTTCCTTGTCCATCCCTACCCATGGATGCCCTTGCTCTAGGGCATGCTTTTTTTGGGGATCTAAATCTTGATTTTTTTCGATATACTCTCTTCGAAGGCGGTTATAATAGGCAATACGTTTTTTATTCCTACGGGTATAATAGATATAAGCGATTGCAATAAAGGCGATGAAGAGGAAGTAAAGCGGATGAATCACCATAATCTGCTCCCCTTGTTGTGGTTAATAAGTGATGATAGCATAATTTACTTGTTATTTATATCGGAGGTGTGTAATGTCGAGAGAAAAAATAAGGGAAATTGTAGAAGAATCCGATTACTGCCAGATGGCCACCAGTGTAGATGGGCAGGCTAAAGTGCGTCCAATGAAGTTTGTGATTACAGAAGATTTTAAGTTTTGGTGTTCCACCGTAAATATCAGTGGCAAGGTGCAAGAGTTGATCGATAACCCAAAAGTAGAACTCTGTTGGGTGGATTCTCATAAGAATCAGGTACGGGTAGCGGGTATTGCTGATATAAGTGGCGGAATTGAGAAAAAACGAAAACTCCTTGAACTTCATCCAGGTGCCCGCGGACTTTTCACTGATGAAGAAGATCCAAAGTTAGTACATGTGGAAGTTGTGCCCACCCGGGTACGTTGGAAAAAACACTCCTTTGGAGAATATAACGAAGTAGATTAAGCATAATTAATTTGAGCTGATTTAAAAGCAGGAGCCCATTTTTCCCCCTCTATTAATAAATAGGGGGGAATCATGGATCTATGTGAAACTCAAGATGCGTTTGAGCAATGGCGAAGCTATCTTTCGCGGTTTGAACTTGACCGGCTATTTGATAACCCGGCC
>JAWLDZ010000055.1:6929-15512 GCA_041686355.1 Spirochaetaceae bacterium | reverse complement strand
GACCTCCTCTAAAATAAAGTGTGGGTACACTCTAATAGAGGGGGTAATTCGCATCTGTGCTTCAATCCCCCAAGGTTTGAACCATTAATTGAACCATTAATAACTTGACAAATGAGGCGAAACCTAGAGAATAAAGAATAGAGAGGTTTAAATGAAAAACGGCGACAAACTCACCTGGATTGGAACAGCATGTGCGGTATTTATATTTGGGATAGTGGTAGCTTTCACCCCCCGAGTAGAAGCACAACAGTCCGATCAGGCTACGCAGCAGTATATTGACCGCATTCAATACGCATTTAATTTTATTCTGCAGAATTATGTTGAAGAAATTCCCCCGGAGCAGCTTTACGAGGGGGCAATGGAGGGGCTGTTTGAAAGTCTGGACGACCCCTACTCTTATTACCTAACCGCCACCGATATGGAGGACCTGACCGACACTACCACGGGTAAATTCGGCGGGGTCGGTCTGTACATCAGCAAACCTGCTGAGTCAGAGAATGATTCACAGGCTGATAACGGAAGAGACGCCTTCATTAAGGTGGTAGCTCCAATTGAGGAGACTCCCGCCTACCGGGCGGGCATCCACGCCGGAGACTACATCACAAAGATTGAGGGTGAATCTACCAAGAAACTCACCGTAGACGATGTGGTCGACCGCTTGAGGGGAGAACCCGGCAGCAAGGTTACCGTGACCATCCTGCGAGGCAAAGACATTACCTTCGATGTGGATATTACCCGTGCCATCATAGAGATTCCCACAGTCAAGCATTCTATGATCAACGACAATGTCGGTTATATTCGTATCATCCAGTTTACCCCGTATACCGACGACCGTATCCAAGAGGCGATTCGCGAGTTTAAACAGCAGAATTACTCAAAGCTCATCATAGATGTACGGCAGAATCCCGGGGGCTTGCTGACCTCAGTTACCGATACCGTCGATCTGATTCAATCGGAGGGAACCATTGTAAGTACCCGTTCCCGGATAGCCCAAGAGAACGAGGTGTTCAACGCAGACCCTGCCCACGAGGTAGGCGCTGACATACCCATTGTGGTGCTGATAGACCAGGGTTCCGCTTCGGCCTCTGAAATTCTGGCCGGCGCGTTGAAAGATACCGGACGAGGGGTCTTGATAGGCCAAACCAGTTTTGGAAAAGGATCGGTGCAAAAAATAATTCCCTTTGGTAGCAACGGATTCAAACTGACTATCTCCCGCTACTATACCCCCAGCGGGGTGAATATTGACAAGGTAGGTATAGAGCCGGACATTGAGGTCAAGGAACCGGAGCTTACCGAAGAGGACAACGACGATCTGAAACAGATTTTCGAGAAGCGACTGCTTTCCACATTTGTTGATGAAAACCCGGAAGCCTCGGAGGGTGAAAAAGAGGCCTTTGTGGAACAACTGCGCAATGACTACAACATAAAAATTGAAGAGCGGGTATTGCGCAGACTGCTGCGAAACGAGTTTCAGCGGCGTATGGATTTTCCGCCGGTGTACGATCTCGAATACGACCAGCCCCTGCAGAAAGCAGTGGAGATGCTGGAAGAGGGCAGTATCTCAGAAATGTTGGAAGAGGCTCGAAAAAACGCTCCCAACGAAGGCTCAGCTGCCGAGGGGGCGATTGACTTCGATCTGTTCGATTTTCCCGCCACAGGGACAGACAGAAAGGAGAAGCCAAAACCATGACCCACACAACTCTTCAGATAAGAACCGGAGCTCATACGGAGCTTAGCGACATCACCTCTCAGGTAGCCAAAGCGGTAGGCGACAGCGGAGTTCAGGAGGGCCGCTGCAGTGTGTACATCCCGCATACTACCTGCGGGGTAAGCATCAACGAAAATGCCGATCCTTCGGTAAAGAAGGACATCCTGAAAGAGCTGAATAAGGTTATTCCTCTGGATGACGGGTACTCCCACATGGAAGGGAACTCCGCCGCCCACATAAAATCATCGCTAATGGGCTTTAGTGTAACTATTCCGGTCAGCGGAGGGCGGATGATGCTGGGTACCTGGCAGGGCATCTACCTCTGCGAGTTTGATGGTCCCCGCAGCCGCAAGGCAATTGTCTCGGTTGGCGAATAGGTTTATAGGTGCGCCGTTTTCTGCTGCCACCGGAAGCTGCCGTGGATGATCCTCCTTCCAGGCTTGTTCTAAGGGGAGAGGAGTTCCACTACCTTGCCCATGTGCTGCGCTATGGGACCGGCCACCGTTTTGAGGCGATCGACCGCCGGGGACGCCAATATCAGGCAGAAATAACTGCATGTATGCCCCACTCGCTGGAACTAAAACTGGAGCTGCAGCCACAATCGGAACCGGGAACAGCACTCCAGCCAGCGTTCCAGGCGGCGCACCAGGCGGCGATCCGCCCGAAGCTTCAGCCCACCTATTATTTGTACCAGGCCCTACTGAAGGGGAAGAAAATGGATACGGTTATTCGGCAGGCGGCGGCCGCAGGAGTTGACCATATCATTCCCCTGGAGACAGAGCGGACCGTGGCCAAGCTGGAGCAGGGTCGGGAGAAGAAAAAGTATGCCCGCTGGGAGGCGCTGGTAAGAGAGGCGGTGCAGCAGAGCGGCAGTAAGGTCATTCCCCGCATTCATCCGACCGCACAGCTGCGGGATGTGAAAAAAAAGTGTCCCGCCGCAACTTTAAGGCTGGTTTTTCATGAGGTACCCCTTGAAAAGGCTTCGCTTCACGGGTATCTTTCCAGTTGCCCGCAGGAGATAGCACTGTTTATAGGTCCGGAGGGAGGCTTTTCGCCGGATGAGCTTATGCTGCTGCGCAGTTACGACTGCCGACCGGTGCATCTGCCCACCAATGTGCTGCGGGCGGAGACTGCCGCCATTTATGCGTTAGGGGCAATACAAACAATTACAGGGGAGAGAGAGCAGTGGAAACACGTACCCCAATTTCCGGAAACGACGGACACAGCCGCATCTCAGTAATCGGTGTTCCCATCGATGTGCTTCCGGAAAAGGATATTGAAGAGACAGTAAGAAACTATCTCGATGATCAGGGAAAGCATCAAATTGTTTTCCTGACTCTATGGGATTTACTCCGGGCCCGCGGGAACAGTGACTTTGCCCGCACGGTTCATGAGGCCGGATTAGTTATTCCAACCTCAAAAAGCATTCAAAAGGCAGCCCGTTTTCTAAAAACAAGGGAGCCGGTACGCTATATGCCCTTTTCCTTTGTAATCCGCCTGCTGGGGGTGCTGGAGAAACACGGAAAAAGTGTGTATTTGGTGGGGCTTCGACCCGAGGCTCTGCACACAGCTTCGGGGAACCTGCGGGACAGCTTCCCCGGACTGCAGATAGTAGGACGCTACGCCGGCTATTTCTCGAATGAGCGGGAGGAGGATGTAGTAACGGCCATCAAAAAGGCCGGTCCTTCATTGGTGCTGGCCGGCCCCGGTGTAAAAAAGGGAAGGTTGTGGTTCCGTAAGCACCGAAAAGAGATACCCACCGGCCTGTCCCTTTGGTGCGGTGAGTGCTTTGAAATTTTCAGCGGCAAACGGGAAAAACCGGCCGAGAAGAGCTGGAACCGCGGAACCTACTGGGTACGGGATTTAATCCGACGGCCGTGGACTATTCTACGGGTGTTCTATTACAGTTATTTCCTGCTGCTGCTGTTGTTTTATCGGATAAAAAGATCCTGAGGCGGGGCTCACAGTTTGTATTGCATCGTATTGCATCGTATTGCATTGCATTAGATACGTATTATAGTTCGTACAATTTTAGATATTCATACAGTTCTTTGAAGCGGTCTTCCATCGACCCGGCCACCACACGACCGATTGCCCGGCGCAGGCCCGGCAGCAGCAGGAACAGCCCCAGCACATCACCGACAAAGCCGGGAGTAATCAGCAGAACAGCCGCTACCAGCAAACCGGCCATTTCAAAAAATTCGATCCCCGGATAATAGCCGTCTTTAATTCGTCCGTGCATGGTATCAAGCACAGTGCGGATTACCCAAAAAGTGAATAACAGACCAAGAATACCGGTAGCGGCAACCAGCGCCAACAGCACATACTTGGGCATGATTTCCGCCAGTTGCAGCAGAACATACATATCCGCTATCGGGATAAGTGAAAGCAACAGTATTATGTACAGCAGCCGCAAAATAAAGCCACTGTCTAAAAAGCGCATTAATGAACGAATCTCTAACATACCTATAAAAATATCACAGAGATCACACAGACACAAGTATGCTGCCGAGTCTTACTGTTCCCGGGTATCGCTACGGGCGAGCATTTTCGCCGACAAACTCTCCGAATGAATATTCACGTTGCACATTATATCCCCTACTATAGGAATATATAAAAAATGAGGGAAAGCGAGTGTCCATAGTTTTGTATGTTGATGCTCATGCCCCGAGCCATGAGCTGCTGCGAAGCACCTTTCCATACCTCACTATCCATTCCGCCTATTCAATAAGTGAAGCGCTAATGACACTCTGCACCGTAAAGCCCGATCTCATCCTTACCGAAATCGATTTTCCCGGAGAGAAGGGGTTCGCCCTGCTGGAGCAGCTGGTCCAGCATCCTCCGCGGCTGCCGGTGGTGGTCATTAGTTCGTTAAACTCAACCTCAAATGTGGTTCGAGCGCTGCATATCGGGGCCGAGCACTTCTTCGCCAAACCCTTCGATCCGGGACAGCTGTGCCGACATGTGCACGAGCTGCTGGCCCTGATGTATCCTCTGCAGCATCAGTTACCGGAGAAGGAGAACGGGAAGCTCGGCGGGGAGAGCATCAAGCTCTGTGATGATAGCAACTCCAGCCCCCTGGACGCGCTTAAGGGCTGTTCAAATGCCCTGGTTCAGCTCAAACACTCGCTGTGCCTATTTGCGTCGGCGGATGCTCCAGTTCTTATCACCGGTGAAAGCGGGAGCGGGAAAGAGTTGGTTGCCCAGACCCTGCATAAACTCTCTCCTCGCTGTAATGGACCCTATAAAACCGTGCATTGCGGGGCAATTCCTATGAGTCTGCTGGAAGCAGAGCTCTACGGCTGTGAGCCGGGAGCCTTCACCGGATCGATCCGACGCCCGGGTCATTTTGAACAGGCCCATCAGGGCAGTCTCTTTCTCGATGAAATTGCCGAGATGACCCCTGCCGGGCAGATGAAACTGCTCCGTATTATTGAAGCCCAGCAGGTGACCAGAATCGGCGGCAGGCGTCCCATACCTATCAGTGTAAGAGTTATATGTGCAACGAATCGGGATATAAGCGAGCTTGTATCGCGGGGATTGTTTCGGGCCGATCTTTATTTCAGGATTCACACGCTGCCGATCAACCTGCCGCCGCTGAGAGCCAGAAAAGAGGATATTGCCGCCCTGTCGCTGCAATTTTTACGCCAGCAGCAGAGCTGCTTGGAAAACCCAATTTCCTACTCCGCCTTGATAAAGCTCACCCAGTATGATTGGCCGGGGAATGTAAGGGAATTGCGGAACACCCTGCAGTTAGCTATGGTTCTGTCCCGGGGAGAGGTTATTCAGGCAAAACACATTCGAGTGGCTTATTAAGCTTATTAAGCTTATTAAGCTTATTGAAGAACTCTTACTTCAACTGCCTGGAGGACCGGAAAACGGTTGCCCTGTTCATCCTGGCCATAACCCAGATATCGGCCTATCAGCAGTACGTGGGAGTGCAGGGGGATTTCGTTGGTTGAGGTTTCACGGCTGCGGGGTTTGGGTACCGTTCCAAAAAACTGCGGACCCCGCAGCTGGGCATAGCAGCGATACAGCTGCAGGTCCTCGCCCTCTACCCACTCTCCGGAAGCCAGTTCAAGGATGCCCAGATACTCCTGTTCATCCTCATTCACCAGCTGGCGGGAGGAGACAATCCCATTGATCATAAGGTACCGGTCTTTGGGAATTGCCTCTGTATCGCCGGCCTCCACCTGGGCTGCAAGTCGGTCCAAGGTTAAATCAAAGGCCACTACCTCTTCAAACAGGGGCAGCGCTGCCGGCGACTGTTCAGCCTGATCCTGTGCCGTTAGGGCCGCCGGCACACACAAGAGAAAAACCGTCAACATACTAGCCATGAAACTTGTAACACCAATATTGGACCGCATAAAGTACCTCTTTTTATATCAGCAATCATATTGATTGTATGGCTTTATCATGGAGCGGTCAAGTTTAGGATAAATCTATTTCATTTTTTATGAATTATTGTCGATACATCTAGAGGACATGTAAAGAAAAAGTGGAACACTGCAATGGGTGAACAGCTTAGCTTGATTATCTAACTTATTTTTATAAAGTACACATAAAGAGCGGGGAACTGAACACTTTTTCAGGAGAAAGGTTTGACAAATATTGATTACCTGAATAAGATTGTAGTGAACGTGAGAAAGTATCGTACGATAGAGAGGTTTCATGAATAACAACGATATAGTAGAAGGCTTTGACGATGAAAAAGACGATAGCCTCAAAATACGCCTTGAAAAAATCGATAAAGTTGAAGGCTGCCTCGTATTGTATTTGACCGGATACATCGATACCTATAACTCAAATTTCTTTCAGAAGAGAGTAAGTAAGGCTGTCGAGAACGGTTTCTCTCGACTTATCTTTAACTGTGCAGGGCTCAACTACGTGTCTAGTACCGGTATCGGCTCGTTTACAGCATTCTTGAAAGCAGTAAAACCGCGGGGCGGAGACATCGTACTTCTGGATATTCAGCCGAAAGTATATGAAGTATTCCAGCTTCTGGGGTTCTCTCAATTCTTTAACATAAAAGATAACCTGCAAGAAGCTATCGAGTTCTTCAACTCAGCCGGAAAAACCGGTTCGACAGATGTCTTTCCTAAAATATTCAAATGCCCTATCTGTTCAAAAAAACTGAAGGCTACGAAACCCGGGCGATTCCGCTGCAGCGAATGCAAAACCATTTTAGCGATCGACAACTCCGGACAGGTCTTTCTAGGTTAGCATTCGTACCCATTTCAGCAAGGGGAGAGTGCATTTATGAACAAAATTGAAGGCTACCTCATCAATCTCAGTTTAACCTACGCAGAAATTAGTGAAAATACCTGGATGCTCAACGACCCGCAAAGCGGGCTCGAACAAGTGGTCATAGCGGTAAATGA
Organism: Spirochaetaceae bacterium; assembly: GCA_041686355.1. Taxonomy (GTDB): domain Bacteria; phylum Spirochaetota; class Spirochaetia; order DSM-16054; family Sediminispirochaetaceae; genus DSBN01. The sequence continues at coordinate 8,423 of JAWLDZ010000055.1, read as the reverse complement.
ACCGCTGGTCATAGTCCGGGTGAAGGTAATGAACGTTCCACAGACTAATCGGGAAGCGTTTTTCCTTAAACTCCTGCAGCTAAACGGCTCCGATCTCATTCATGGGGCCTATGCAGTAGTTGAAAACGACGTTATTTTAATAGATACATTAAACTACGAGACTATGGATTTAGAAGACTTCCAGGCCACTCTTGATGCAATGAGTCTTGCTCTGACCGAGCATTACTCGCTGCTCTCCAGCTTCCGAACACCATAGTAGTATACAGAGGAACAAGCATGGGATTTTTTGAAAGATTCAGACGCATGATAAAAAGCAACCTCAATCAGATGATCAGCCGGGCGGAGGATCCGGAGAAAATGCTGAATCAGTTGATCATCGATATGAACCAACAGCTGATTGAGTCGAAAAAGAGTGTTGCCTCGGCCATTGCCGATGAAAAGAAGCTCGAGCGGCTAATGAACAACGCCCTTGCCCAGTCCCGCGATTGGGAAGAGAAGGCCCGCACTGCCGTAAAGGCCGGAAAGGACGATCTTGCAAAACAGGCTCTGGTTCGCAAGCAGGAGTTCGACTCTCAAGCTCAGCAGTACCGCGAGCAGTATGATTCACAGCATGAATCGGTTGAAAAGCTAAAGCAGGCCCTGCGGCAGCTGCAGCAGAAGATAGAAGAGGCTCAACGAAAGAAGAACCTGCTGATTGCCCGCTCGAAGCGAGCCGATACACAGCGACAAATTCAGGATACCATCGGAAATCTCGGTAACAACTCAGCCTTTGAAGCCTTCGACCGCCTGACCCAGGACATCGAAGACAAGGAGGCGCGCAACGCCGCCATCGAAGAGATGGAATCTACCAGCTCCACCGACGAGCTGGAAGAGGAGTTTGCCAAGCTTGAAAACTCCGATTCCTCCGCCGATTTAATGCTGGAAGACCTTAAACAGCGCATCCAGGATGAAGAGGGCACAAAAAGCTAGGTGAGTTGTGCAGGCCGCCCCTTTAACAGTGTTATCAACGTTGTATACGATAACACATTGCGGGCTGCCGATGCTTTGCCACTTCCCACAGATGCCTTCCCCGCTTTTTTACACCCCAAGGTAGAGATTTGTTTTTCCCGCAGCCCGCTCAGCACCGAGCAGATCGATCTGTACGTGGTACCGGCGGTTACCCTGCCCCTCCGCCGGAGGAATCAAGGTGCCCAGCCTTGCAGTACAGTGCCGGTGATAGCCTACGGGCCGGAGAAGCTGCTGCCTCTGGCCTTTGACTGCGGCTGCTGTGACTATCTGCGCAGCCCCTGGGCTTTAGACGAATTGAGGGTCCGCGCCCTGCGCGCCCTCCCGCCGCGGCAGCTTGAGTTTGAGTGGGGGACTATTTCTCTGGAGAGAGAGTTGCAGGGGGATGTGCTCCGTCTGCATGAGCCGCCCGGAAAAGCCGGCAGCCACGGCAGAGACAAAGCCCTGGAAGGCCACGCCCCAACTCAAACCTCAAACCCAACTCAAACC
>JAWLDZ010000055.1:2899-6829 GCA_041686355.1 Spirochaetaceae bacterium | reverse complement strand
CCCAACTCAAACCTCAAACCCAACTCAAACCCCAGCTCAAGGCCGCCCATCCGGGCTTAAGCTCAGTGCCCCAGAGGCAGCGATACTGCGGCGGCTGATATTGCAGTCCGGAACGCCGGTTAGCCGGGAATGCCTTCAGGCCGGGCTGCAGGGGTTGTGGGGGCTGCAGGGTCAGCCTGGGAAAACGCCACCCCCCGCCGGCCGTGCGGCCGGCCGTATCTCCAGCCGCTCTACCGCCGGCCGCACCGCCGGCCGAGCTGTGGACGTGCATATTTCCAGTTTACGAAAAAAGTTTAACCTGTTGTCAGGAAAAACATTGCAGCCCCACCCAATTCAAAGCATATACGGCTATGGATACGTGCTTATCCACAAGTAATACACATCATATTCATATTGTGGATAACTTGTGAGAAAAACTTGGATAAGTTTTTTATGTCATGGTTATTGTATCACTGTTTTATATTATAAAAAGGTCAGGTATTAGTAGAGATTTTCTAATAAGTGTTATCTTTTTTCTGCAGAATGAATTAATACATTTTTATCTAGTAGTGAGGGTAAATAATGACACAGTCTGCCTTTTTATTTACTCCCAAGGCTCGAAAAACTCTACTGTTATCTACCTGGAAGCCTGTGGATAACTTGTGCAGTAAATTGGAATAAGCTCTTTAAACAGTTTCACTGTTTAGAGTTGCGACAGATCTAGCTTCGTGTTACTATAAGGCACCTAAAAAAGGATTAATCTGTGAAAAAAGCTGTAGTGCTTTCTGCGGCATACGTCGGAATTTTCATCATCAACCTCTTCCTCATATCCGGAGTATCACTTATTTTTACCTGGATAAGTAATTACTCACCAGAGTACCAGTCGATGCACTTTTTTGAGCCGGCCCCGCAGGCTCTGCTCACTGCAATTGCTCCGACAGTTGCACTGTCGCTGATGATAGTTCTGCTGCTGCGGACCAGAAGTCCCGCCCGCTCCCGCGAACCCTTAGGGGGGCTTATTGTAACTATAGTAGCGATCGGGCTGTACATGGGATCCGCCCTGCTGATACTGCAGTTTTTACAACCAGGAACCTCAGCTGTAAACCGGCAGATTCCTTTCTATCAACAGCAGCTGGTCCAAATTGAGCAGGACATGTTGTATGCCGGGGAAATTCAGGTTCCTGCGCAAGGAGAGGTGTCCATCGCCCCTTTGCTTAGAATAGATATGGATAAAACCCAGGCGCCCCGAATTACCTATTTCCAAAGGGCCCAGGCCGATCCCATCAGGCGCCGTATTTCAGACCCCGATGGAGAGAGGATTATCGAATACAGCCAAAGGACCACTCCCTTCTACGCCTTCGTAGAGCCTCCGACATCCTTGCAGCGGATTTCGAGGGAAATCGAGGGGATCGCTCAGACCCTTCGACGGAGCACCGAAAAGGGCTGGATTTTTTTGCTGCTGATAAGCGCTGCGCATGTGCTGTTTTTAACCGGCAGTTGGTCACTTATTCGCAGCAGCCGCTGGCCCCTGTTGAACGCACTGATTGCGCTGATTGTATTCAGGGGTTTTTTCTTCCTCGATGCGGCCTTCCATAGCGGAGTGTTCGCCGAAGCCCTGCAGGTACTCTCGCTTGAAGAATACAGTTTTTTAGCAGCCCCCGCCGCCTTCCTTCTGTTAGGCGTGCTGTTTATCGTATGGGGAGTAGTCCATGAATAAGTTTGCCCGTCGCAGTTTTTTCTTTTTGGTGGGAGCTTTTCTGCTGGGCTACCTGTTTTTCTTTCTTCTTCAGCTGCAGCGGTACCCCGAAGAGTCGCTGTTGTATTTTTACAAGGTACCCTGGATTTTCGAAGAAGCCCTTCGAATGCTTATTGAATACTTTCCGGTTCTGACTATCAGCGCCGTACTGTTGGCCTTTGCTACTATTCCAGGGACCCAGGCTGAATTGATCGGCGGTACCGGGGTTATATCAAGCTCAATAAGTCGGACAATTATTCTGTTTCTGCTTTTTACCCTTTTGTACTCAATCCTTAGTATCGGGCTTTTACCGGTGCTCTACGAGCATCGCCACAACCGTCTCTATCAAAGCAGCCTGGCCCGCAGTTATCTGCAACAAGCAGAAACTGCCGAGCAGCAGGGTGAACAGGAGGCCGCCTATGTCCTCTACCGAGACTATCTGGACATCGATGAGGATAATCGTGCAATAAAGGATAAGGTAAATTATTTAGAGGGACAGGTAACGCTTCAGGAGGCTGCAGAGCGGCAACAGGTCATGGAGGAGGAGCCCCGCGAGACCCTGCGCCATGACAACTACCGGGACATGAGTGCGAACGAGCTTGTCACCCAGGCCCAGCAGGCACTAGAGCAGGATGATCCCTTTACCGCCCACTATATGGCCCTGCTTGCTCAGCAGGTTGCGGAGCGTGAAAACATAAGCCGGGAGGACGCCAAGCGCTTAGCTGCAAAAGCATGGGAGAAAATAGCCACCCTGGAACCAAGCCGCGAAGAGCAGGAGGCCCACCGAATCTACAGCCGAAAACTCAGCGGGTATCAGGCCTTCATCCGTCAGCAGCCCGTCAAGGCCTATTATATCTTTAGAAGCCTGATCGAGGAACATCCCGGGGATCCGGACGTCAAAGAGTATTACCAGAGGAGCAAGGAGCAGGCAGAGCAGGTCTCATTTTTTATAGACGAAGCGGAGCTGTTGAAGTCCAATCCCGGTACCCGTAAAATTGTGTACCTGGATGATGAGGGGAAATTGCTGTTTATTGAGAAGCTGGTTATTGAAGGCGGGCAGATATGGGCTTATGGAATTGAGCTGCTGACGTTCTCCCCCACGGACCTGCAGGAGCATATCAGCGCGCCCTACGGAAGGTTTTCCGGGGACACCATAATACTGCAGGGCATTGACCGGCAGAAAGAGGGCCGGAGTATCCAGCCCACGGTGCTCAGCTCTTCTGAAGAGGAATACCTGCGCAGCAGCATACACATTACCCCCTCCCTGCCGCAGCTGCTGCGTCTAAGCCGGGAACAGGCCTTCCTCAACCGACTGACCCTCCCGGATCTGCTGGCGCTGCAGCCGGTAATAAGCGAGTACGGTTACCCCTCGTACCAGTTCGGGGTACTGACCCTGATGCGTATCCTCGAACCCTTTCTGTTTCTGATATTTGCGATTTTCGCAGTCGCCTTCGGCTGGCACACCCGGGTCCATGCCCATGGGTTTCCCTGGATAATAATGGTCCTGGCACCGCTGCTGCCCTTTGTGATTAATCAGCTGGTCATTCTGTATGAGTACCTCCATCGGCTGCTGCTGACCGCGGTGCTGCTGGAGTTCGGATTTATCACAGGGATGGTAGGATTGCTGGTGCTGGAAGGGCTGCTTTTATTTTTGGCACTCTTTTCGGTTGCCATTCAAAAGGAACTATGAAATTCCGCTTCTCTGAAGTACGTGTACAGCTTCGATCGTATCTACTTGCATTAATGAAAGCTCTTCGGCCTCATGCGGGCAAGCTGATAGGCGGGGCCTTAGGCCTTGCCCTTGGGCTCAGGCTGTTCGGGCTTATCTTTGGGGTACTGCTGGGTGCTTTGGCGGATATTCTGCTGCAGGAGCTGCGGCTGCGGCGCCGGCTGGGCCAAAGCCCGGAGGGAGCGTTTAGAGGTGCCCAGGGGGATGATGAGTTCCCGCCGGAACTTGAATTTCTCATCAGCCTGACCCAAAATGTACTAGCCGCCGCCGGCCTGGAAGAAACACCGTCCAGCCACGACATCAGCTACCTGGAGCAGCAGCTGCTGCACCATTTTCCGCTCACCCCCCGGGGGGAGGCGGTGGTAAGGCAGCTTTGCAGGACCTACTATGAGCCGCGACACCCAAAGGCCGAGGTCTCCGAAGCTCCCGGGGCTCCCGGGGTCCGCGAGTCAGCCCGCGAGTCATTTCACAAGTCAGCCCGCGAGTC
>JAWLDZ010000055.1:0-2799 GCA_041686355.1 Spirochaetaceae bacterium | reverse complement strand
AGTCAGCCCGCGAGTCATTTCACAAGTCAGCCCGCGAGTCGGTCCGGGGTCTGAAAACAGCGGTAGAGCTTGCCCCGAAGGAACAACTGGCAGCGGCACGGCTGCTGTTTGAGGCGGCTACCCTCGCAAGCCCGGAAAAGCGGATCAGTTTTAAGGGAAAGGGCTTTGTTCAGGAGAGCTGCCGCGCTTTAGGCATCCGACCCGAATACACCGAGATCGCCGCCGGGATAGTCATCCGGGAGGATACCACCGATTACGAGGTGCTGGGGCTGGACCCGGAGGTTTCTGCGAAGGAGATTAAACGGGTGTACCGCAGCCTGGCGGCGGAGTTTCATCCGGACAGCCTGCACGGGCTAAGCCCGGAACAGAAAACCGCAGCCACCGAGGCTTTTATGCGAATCAGAAGCGCCTATGAGAACATTATGCGGGCCCGGGGAGAGGGATAGAGCCCCGGCCGGCCGGATTAGAGGCCGGATTAGGGGTTTTCGTTGCAGGAGTCTTTGGAGTACTCGATGCGGGCCCCCAGGGACTGCAGGCGGCCGATCAGGTCCTCGTAGCCCCGCTCTATTTGGTACACGTTCCGGATGAGGCTGCTGCCTTCGGCACACAGGGCGGCGATTACCATGGCCATACCGGCACGCACATCGGGGGAGACCAGCTCTCCGCCGTGGAGTCGCGAGGGGCCGCTGACCACCGCCCGGTGGGGGTCGCAGAGGATAATGCGGGCGCCCATCCCGATCAGCTTGTCCACAAAGAACATCCGCGACTCAAACATCTTTTCATGCACCAGCACGGTGCCCTCCACCTGGGTGGCGACCACCGTGGTGATACTGGTCAGGTCGGCGGGAAAACCGGGCCACGGGGCGTCGTCGATTTTAGGTATCATGCCGCCCATCTCCGGGACCACCCGCAGCTCCTGCCCTGAGGGGACCAGAATATCTGCGCCGTCCCGCTCCCAGTGGATGCCCAGTTTGTTAAAGGCGATGCGCGTGGCCCGGAGGTGCTCCGGCCCCGCATCCTGTATCTCCAGCTCGCCCCGGGTAACCGCGGCGAGTCCGATATACGAGCCTACCTCCATGAAGTCGGCCCCAATGGTAAACTCGGCTCCCCGGAGCCGCTTGACTCCTTCAATGGTCAGGATGTTCGAGCCCACCCCGCTGATCTTGGCCCCCATGGCATTGAGCATATTACACAGGTCCTGCACGTGGGGTTCGCTGGCGGCATTCCGCAGATAGGTGGTGCCCGAGGCGGTTACCGCGGCCATCACCGCATTTTCGGTGGCCGTAACCGAGGCCTCGTCCAGAAAGATGTCCTCGCCCACCAGCTTGTTCGAGCTGAGCTTGAACATTCCGTCCACCTCGACCCGGGCTCCCAGGGCGCTGAAGGCCAGGAAGTGGGTATCCAGCCGGCGGCGTCCGATAACATCGCCCCCCGGGGGCGGCAGCAGCACCTTGCCCGTGCGTGCCAGCAGGGGGCCGGCAAATAGAATCGAGGCGCGAATATTTTTGGCCTGTTTGGCGGGGATCTCATGGGTGGTGATATCCGATGCGTGAACTCGCACCTCATTGGGCCCGTTTCGCTCAATCGAGGCTCCCAGGGAGGTGAGAATTTCCAGCATCACATGTACATCTTCTATATCCGGCAGGCGTTTTAAGACTACCGGCTCATCCGTTAAAAGGCTGGCGGCGATACAGGGCAGGGCGGAGTTTTTATTGCCCCCGGCTCTGATTTTTCCTTTTATCGGGAAACTACCATCAACAACATAGGCACTCATAGGCTAAATCTATCTTACACAAAGGCTCTTTGCAAGTGGGTTGGCACCTATCGCGGCTGGAGTTCAAGGTAGTACTGCTGCGAGGCAAAGGGGTTTTTGTTCATCCGGAGGCGGCACTCGCGGACGCTGCTGCGCCCGTCGCGCAGGATAAAGCGAATAGAAAAGCGGGTGTGGCGGGCCGGCTTTTCCAGCTGGGTCTCTCCGGCGAAGGGGTTCTCCAGGACTCGCGGGACAATCACCGAGCTGAAGGGCCGCTCGCCCCGGTCGATCCGGGCTGCCAGGGCCGCATCGTCTACCTCGGACCCACCGTCTTTTTCAGGCAGGGAGGTAAACAATCTCAGAAACAAACTCCCCATAGAAATTTCCTCATCCTCCATCAGCTCCTGATACTGCTCCAGGGGCAGCATAAGCGAAAGGGCCTGCTCCCACTTTCCGCTGGACATCAGAGTGCCGGCGGAGTGCAGAAACCGGTTGAGGTTGCGAACGATGTTGGTGGAGTCGTGCTGGGCATACTTCGTGCCGTCCCACTTGTACCAGGTAAGGAAGGTCTCGTAGCCGGTACCCTCCTCGAAGACCCTGCGCCATTCAAGAATATCGAGGACGCCGTTGTTGTCAATGTCGCGGGTTTCGGAGGTCACGGAAAGACTGTTTCTGAGGGTGAAAAAGGAGAACTCGTTGTAGCTGGAAAAGCAGACCCACTGGCTTTTTTTGCCCTCGTGGGTTTGGAAGGAGATGCTGACGGCATAGGGCATGGGCCGGGAGTCATCGAGGCGAAAGCCGTGAAAATCTTCGAAGACAAACCAGCTGCTGAGGGGAATCCGGTACATGGACACCACCCCGCCGGGACTGCGCAGAAACAGGGCCAGGTAGAACTTGTGGGGGCGGACCTCCTCCGAGAAAAGGCGGGACATGTCGGCCAGGTCCGAGGCGGCAATCCGGCGGTCATGCACCAGCGCAGCGGTGGGCGACTGGGACGGGGTAATCAGCTCGCCCTGGGGATGCTCGCCAGCTTGGTCGTCTGTTTG
>JAWLDZ010000054.1:7455-15920 GCA_041686355.1 Spirochaetaceae bacterium | reverse complement strand
AGAGCTTGCCGGACAGGCACAACAGCTCAGAAGTATGGTCGCCCAGTTCAAGCTTGCTAAGAGTAATAGTAGCAGGGGACAGCAACTCCTTACCCAGGGGAGTCACCTGAACAATTTAGGACAACGGCAGCAGGGGCGTCAGCAAACCCAACATCAAACCCAACAACAGGCCCGTCCTCAGTCTCAAAAGAGCACCAGTACCGGATGGGATCACAGCAGCCAAAAGTCTATGGATGAGACCGGGATTACCCCTGTAAAGCCGGAAGATCAAATTTCTCTTGAAGATGATGATTTTGACCGATTTTAAGAAGCTTGTGTAAGAAAAGTTCGTAAGAGAGGTTCTGCAGGCGAGTTCGGATAGCCCTCGCCTGTATTTACTCGGCGCAATACAGCAGCTGATCGCGCAGATCCTCGATCTCCTTGCTCCAGTAGGCGCTGCTGCCCCAGTGGGGGTGCTCTGTCCGGAAGCGGCGGTCGTTGCGCTGCCGCGCCTCCCAGGCCAGGTAGTAGAGCATGCGCATGGCCCGGAGGGGTTCTATCAGCTGTTTCTGGGAGTAGTCGAAGGGGCGGAACTGCTCGTAGCCCTCGACAATCAGGTTGAACTCCCTGGGGCTCTCCTCGGCCCGGTCCGGCAGCAGGAGCCACAGGTCCTGGACGGCAGGTCCGATCATCATATCATCGAAGTCGATCAGCAGGAGTCCCTCACCCGGCCGCTCGAGTATGTTTCCCCGGTGACAATCTCCATGCACTCGCTGCAGCGCAACCCCTTCAAACAGGGGCTCAATGCGCCGGCGGATCTCCGAGGCCAGTTCAAAAAACTCCTGCCGGTGCTCGGGGTGCACCGCGTTCCCCTCGTCAAGTTCCTGCAGGCATTGAGTGATAATAGGCGAGGGGAGGCAGTACTGCCGCAGCTCGGCACTGCGTTGCCGGGCTGCGGTGTGCATACGCCCCACCAGTGCTCCCAGCCGAAGCCAATCCTCTTCTGTCTCGGCATCGAAGTTCCGGCCGCCCCTTTTGGGAAAGAGGGCAAAGGGATACTCCTGCAGGCGTGCAGGCTCTGAGCCGGCGGTGCTTGTTCCGGTCGTTTCTGGTTCCTCCCGGGCCGAATCAACCACCTCCACTACGGCCAGGGTGTCCCCATCCGGGTCGAGCAGGGGGGCTACAGTGGGAATCTCGAGCTCCACGCAATCCTGAATGAAGGTATGTTCCTCGAGAATCGCCTCTTCGCTCCAACGGCCGGGGCGGTAGAACTTTACCATATACCGCTGTCCATCTTCGCTGTGGAGTTCGTACACACGGTTGATGTAGCTGTTGTACTGGGTAATATTGCCGGTTAAGCTAAGGCCGAAGGCCCCCTCCACCGCCTTCAGCACGAGCTCCGGAGTAAGGAGGTCGAAATCGCCGGCGGGGGCTGCATCGTGTATACTGTTCATATTCTCAGTCTAGGCTTTGTGAATCTCCACCGATTTGATACTATCGCCCTGTTTGATCTCATCCACCACCTCAGCCCCCTTGGTCACCTTGCCGAATACGGTGTGTTTCCCGTTCAGATGCGGCTGTGGGGCATGGGTAATAAAAAACTGGCTGCCATTGGTGTTCGGTCCGGCGTTGGCCATGGAAGCTACTTTTGCCTCATGCTTCAGGGGGTTTCCGTGTGTCTCGTCCTCGAAGCGGTACCCCGGTCCACCCCGTCCGGTTCCGGTGGGATCGCCGGTCTGCACCATAAAGTTGCTGATAACCCGGTGAAAGAGAACCCCGTCATAAAAGGACTTCTCGGCGAGAAACACAAAGTTGTTCACCGTCTTCGGGGCGTGTTCGGGAAACAGCTGCAGCTCTATATCTCCCTTGCTTGTCTTGAGAGTCGCAAAGTACTGCCCCTCGGTATCGATCTGCATTTCCGGTGGGTTGTCCCATTGTTGTGCACTCATATTATTTGCTCCTGTATTCTTTATTCGTATTTGATGCATTCAATGTACTGTATTCTTCCCACACTTTCAATGTGGTGTGAAGCTGCAGCCATCAGCCCACCGTTGTTTATCCCGATTTCTATGGTCTCGTCACTGTGTTCGTGATACCCTGTTTTTACTGTTTCATAAGGAGATAGAGAATGAGTAGAACCCAGCAGCAAATCCGTAATCTTTCCGATTCCTTTGGAACCTGGTATGAGGATGAAGCGAAATTAAGGACGGGTAGGATGACGGGGGACCTGCGTCCATATACGGCCATGTTTTCTCCGATACGGATAAACCGTCTCACCATAAAAAACCGGTTGGTGATGGCCCCCATGGGCAACATCAATATGGCCGAAGAGACCGGCCGGCCCAATGCAAAGATGATTGAATACTTCACCGCCCGGGCAAAGGGCGGGGTGGGGCTGATTACCTCGGGACTGGTACCGGTGAGTCACGGGATAGACCCATCGGTGACCGAACTCGACAAGCTGAGCTATTTCCCGCGGATAGACCGCAGCCGCTCTAACCTGGCCGGATGGCGCGACCTGGCCGAGCGTTGTCATGCCCATGGGGCACGTTTTTTTATCCAGCTTACCCCCGGCCTGGGACGGGTCGGCTCGCCTGAATGTATGGTAAACAAATTCAAAATGCCTGTATCGGCTTCCTGGAATCCGAACTTCTATATTCCCGCAATTCCCTGTCGTCCCCTTTCAGGGCGGCAGGCGAAGAAGATCATCAAAAAGGTCGGTCAGGCCGCGGCGGACGCAAAGGCTATGACGATTGACGGGGTGTATCTGCACGGGCACGAGGGCTATCTGCTCGAACAGATGACCAATCCCGCCTTCAACCGCAGAAAAATTGGCGTGTATTCAGACTGGATGCGCTTCGGGACCGATATGGTAAGGGATATCAGAAGAAGAACCGGTACTTCATTTCCGATTATGTACCGGATCGATCTTTCACTGCTGTTGAATGAGACCTATGGTGAAAAATTGCCAAAAATCAAAAGTCTGAGGAAATTCAAAAACGAGCGTACCGTCGACCAGACCCTGGAGTATATGGAGGCGCTGGTACGGGCCGGGGTCGATATGTTTGACGTCGATTTAGGCTGTTACGATAATTGGTGGCTTCCCCATCCTCCCAGCTCGATGGCGCCGGGCTGTTACATCGAGGTGGCACAACTAGTAAAAGACCACTTTACCTCCCGCGGTATAAAGTCCAATGCCGGCCAGGAGGTACCGGTGGTTGCGGTGGGTAAACTGGGCTACCCCGACCTGGCCGAGCAGGCCCTGCGCGATAAGAGATGCGATATGGTAATGCTCGGTCGCCCGCTGTTGGCCGATCCGGAGTGGCCAAACAAGGCCTTCGCCGGCCGGGCCAAGGAGATTACCCCCTGCATCGGCTGCCAGGAGGGCTGCATCAACGAGTTTGTTGAAGGGGGCCATCCGCAGTGTGCGGTGAATCCCAAAACCGGCTTCGAAGATTTATACGACGGCAGTGAAATGGCGCCGGCCAGGAGGGCCAAGAAAGTGGCCGTTGTCGGCGGCGGTCCGGCGGGAATAATCTGTGCCCTTACCGCTGCCCGACGGGGCCACCAAGTGAGTCTTTATGAGGCCCGGGGCCAGATCGGCGGAATGCTGATTCCCGGCTCGCGGCCGGCGATCAAATTCGATATTATCAACTATCTGGATTATCTCAGACACGAGGTCGAAAGGGCACAAAAAGAGTTCGGGCTGGAGCTGCATACCTCTACCGCTCCCGGTACGGATGAATTGAAAAAGAAAAATTACGATGTAATTGTTCATGCCGCAGGCTCGCAGCAGAGCCGTCCGCCGGTACCCGGAATCGATTCCGATAATGTGGTATTCGCGGTAGATGTATTGCGGGATCCTCCCATTATCGGAGATTCACAGAATATCGTTGTAGTCGGCGGCGGGGTAGTGGGCTGCGAAACCGCCTATTTTCTGTCCCATGAAAAGGGGCGGAGGGTAAGTGTAGTGGAGATGCTGCCCCACATAATGCCGGGGGTCTGCACGGCCAACCGAGGATGGCTTATTCATTATTTAGAAAAACAGCAAGTGCCTTTGCTCAACTGTACCCGTCTGAAAGAGGTCCGCGAGAAGGACGTTTTGCTGAGTCGGAATAACTCCAAGACGGTTCCCGATCCGTACGTGACCTGGGCTCCTATCCTGCCTGAGAACATAGAAAATCCATTCGCCAAGGAGATCAAGGAAGATTTTAGGGATGAGTCAGTCCCGGCGGATTTAGTGATTATAGCCGCCGGTGCGCGCCCCGATGAATCTCTTTACCGGGAGTTGGTACACTCCAATGCTGCTCCCAATATAAGGGTAATCGGCGATTCCTTCGAACTGGGCAAGGTTCTAGAGGCGACCCGCGCGGCCTATTCGGTGGGAGTCTCTATCTAAGTGTAAAAAGCCTTTCGGCCGGAACCTTTCGGGTGTACACTTAAAGCAGGAGACTTTAGTGGATCCCGAATGGTGGATAAAGGAAAGAACATTTCACCACTCTCAGTTTGCTGACCTGGATGAACTGGTCGAACTCAAAAACCGGCAGCGGCTGTCTATATCACTCTGTTTTCCGACACTGAATGAGGCCAAAACCATCGGCAGGGAGATAAAAATTATCAAACGCCTGTTGATGAAGCAACATCACCTGGTCGATGAAATTTGCGTGGTGGACAGCGGATCAACGGACCAAACCCGGCATATTGCGCGGAAGGCGGGAGCTGCGGTTTTTCTGGCCGAGCAGTCCCTGCCGGAGCTTGGCTCCTACAAGGGAAAGGGAGAAAATCTGTGGAAAAGCCTCTACCTGACCAAGGGCGATATTATTGTCTGGGTAGATGCGGATATCCGCAATTTTCATCCCCGCTTTATCTACGGGCTGATCGGTCCGCTGCTGCACAACCCGGGAATAGAGTATGTAAAATCCTTCTACCGCCGCCCCCTCAAGGTAGGGCGCCGGATTATACCAGGCGGGGGCAGAGTAACGGAGCTGATGGTCCGCCCGTTTCTCAACCTGCTGTTTCCTGATCTGGCCATGCTGGCACAGCCCCTTTCGGGTGAATATGCAGGCCGAAGAAGCCTCCTTGAGCAGGTACCTTTCTTTACCGGCTACGGAGTGGAAATAGGCCTGCTTATCGATATAGAACAGCGCTTCGGAATGCAGTTTATCGCCCAGGTCGATATGGATGTCCGCATTCACCGTAATCAAAGCATCGAAGGCCTCAGAAAAATGTCCTATGTTATTCTGTCAATTCTGCTGCACCGGTCGGAGCAGTTGGGGAAGATCGCCCTTCTCGAGGGGATGGGACACCAACTGCATCTTATCCGCCGGGATCATGAAGGGTATGTGTACGATGCCGAAGATATCGGCGGCCGGGAACGTCCGCCGATGCTCTCCATTCCCGCCTACCAGGAGCGCTACGGACTGCAGCGTGACGATGCGGCCCTGGTAGATGCATACCAGTTACCCCGCAGCGGAAGAAGCTGCTTCTCCCTGCTTCCAGATGAATCCTTTATTCAACTGGAACTGAATGGCCGCAGCCGTGAAGAAGTTATTCAGGAGCTGTTGGATCTTCCCGCCGCAAAACTCAGCCTTAACAATCCGAAAGAGGTTGTAAAGGGCATTTTGAACCGTGAAAGACGCCTGAGCACCAATGTAGGCCACGGCGTTGCCATTCCGCACCTGGTTACCGACCAGTTAGAGGAAACCTTGATCCTGTTCGGGCGCTCTGCCCGGGGGATCGATTTTCGATCATCCATAATCAAGCGGCCGGTATATCTAACCTTCATAATTCTCTCACCGCCCCATAAACAGGAAGAATACCTTCGGATCCTCACCTGTCTTGCACGGCTTCTGCGGCACCGTAAGGTGGTTGAGGATTTCCGGGAAGTTCCCACCCCGGCCGAAGCTGTTGCCCTGATGAAAAAATACGATACCCTCATCAAGCTTCAGACCCAGCTTAAACTCCGCCTGCTGATTTGAGAAGGTAGATTTAAGAAGGCTAATTTAAGAATATCCATAAAAAACACTTTCTGATATACTGTGATCAAGAACACATATCCACTAAAATTTGGAGTAATTAGATAAATGGCGAAAGATAATTTGGAAGAAAACAAAGAAAACGAAAACAAAGAAGATTTTGCATCTCTTTATGAAAATAGCTTTTCCGAGATGGAGTCCCTGGAGCCCGGCCAACAAATTGAGACTACTATAGTTTCCATATCGGGCGACTCCGTTTTCCTGGAATTGAGCGGTAAAAGTGAGGGGATCCTGGACAGAGCCGAGTTGGCTGACAGCGATGATACTGTTTCCGTAAAAGAGGGTGATAAAATAAAAGCCTTTTTCCTGTATTCAAAAAACGGAGAGATGCATTTCACTACCAAAATTAGCGGGGACAAAGCCGGCAATGCGGTACTGGAACAGGCCTTTGAAAGCCAAATTCCGGTTGAAGGGACTATTGAAAAAGAGATCAAGGGCGGTTTTGAAATCAAAATCGGTGAGGCCCGGGCTTTCTGTCCCTATTCCCAAATGGGCCTGAAAAGGATTGAAAATCCTCAAGAGTATCTTGGAAAGCAGTTTACCTTTAAGATTTTGGAGTATAGCGAGAACGGCCGCAATATCCTGGTTTCAAACCGGATAATACTGGAAGAAGAACACCAGCAGCGAGTAGAAGAGCTGAAAAAGACATTGCAGGAAAATACGGTTGTCACCGGCACCATAAAATCAATTCAGGATTTCGGTGCGTTCATTGATTTAGGAGGGGTGCAGGCGCTGCTTCCGATCTCAGAGATCAGCCGAAGCCGGGTGGATGATATCAATTCAGTATTATCGGTGGGGCAGGAGATTGAGGCGTTGCTTATTAAACTCGACTGGAGAAATGAGCGCATCACTCTGAGTTTGAAGGCCCTGCTGCCCGATCCCTGGGATGAGGCCCCTTCAAAATATCCGGTTGGCTCAAAGCACACGGGAGAAGTTGTCCGAATTACCAATTTCGGCGCATTTGTTTCACTGGAACCGGGACTGGACGGACTTCTGCATATCTCTGAACTAAAAACCGATTCACGGCAGAGTAATCCGCAGGATATTGTGAAGCAGGGCCAAAAAATTACGGTTGAAATCAAAAGTGTAGACACGGAGAGAAAAAGAATCTCTCTGAAGCGAGTATCATCAACTCAGGAAGATGAAAATTTCAAGAAGTATCTGGATTCTGAAACAGAAAATGAATCTGAGACATATAATCCCTTTGCTGAACTTTTGAAGGACGACTCAAAGAAATCAGATAAGAAATAACCCACTCAATTAGCGAAGCGACTTAAAATACTCGGGAAGGGGTGATTCAAATATCATCTCTTCCTTAGTAAAAGGGTGGCTGATTTTTAAAAAACATGAATGGAGGGCCAGCCTGTTTACGTTTTTATCACTTTCTTGTTTCCCGTATATCCTGTCGCCGGCCACCGGATGTCCCATTTCCGAAAAATGCACGCGTATCTGGTTTTTTTTGCCGGTAAGCAGGTCTATCAGCAGCAGACTGTAGTTTTTCGATTCGCGAATCACCTTGTAGCCGGTCTTGGCCAGTTTGCCCTTATCCGGATCCGTTACCGAATACATCCGGTGCACATTGTTCTCAGCAAGATATGAGCTAATCAGGCCCTCTTTTTCGGGCAGATGCCCATGCACAAGGGCGTAATACTTTTTCTCAAACTGTTTCCATTCATGCTGAAGATACTGTTTTGCCGGTTCGCTTTTTGCAAAAACGAGCAGCCCCGAAGTATCCCGGTCAAGACGATGAACTATGAAAACCCTGTTTCGTGACTTCTGATTTCCCTTTTTGACATACTCATTCAACAGAAAATAGGCCGTATTCTCTCTAACCCTCTCGTTGCTTACCGTGAGAAGCCCGCTGCTCTTATCCACCACAACTATATAGTGGTCTTCAAAGATGATGTTCAGACCCTTCGGGTGAAACCTTTTGGGCACTGGTTTGAATTTCTTCTTGTCCGCCGGCATATACGTACAGACTATATCACAGATTGATGAAATGATACGGTATGCGGATGGTTCGGCCATTCAAAAAACATTTCATAAAAAAAGCACACCCTTTGGCGTGCTTTTTTCTTATCGGGCTGGGCGGATTTGAACCGCCGACCCCATGTCCCCCAGACATGTACGCTAAACCACTGCGCTACAGCCCGTAGCATAATATGCGAGATAAAAAGTAGCATAATGCTTTCTACGTGTCAACGGCCGGGGTCACGATGCCACAACAGCCACACCTTCAGCCCTTTCACAAACTGCCGACAAAACCACCGATGAATCCACCGATGAATCCACCGATTCTCAGAACAGGGCAGTAAGCATGCCTCACTATGCTGTACCCCGATGCCGAAAGTCATCTTTTTTATGCCACAATTTGAGTGACTATTGGCATCGAGGTACAGTGTTTTTGGTCTCCGTTGCAGGCTGGAGGCTAGGCTGGAGGCTAGGCTGGAG
>JAWLDZ010000054.1:0-7355 GCA_041686355.1 Spirochaetaceae bacterium | reverse complement strand
AGGCTGGAGGCTAGGCTGGAGGCTAGGCTGGAGCCGAGTCACCCCGGGCCCCACCCATTTACCAGCCGCCCCGCAGCGGGTATAGTAGCCCTATGGAACACACACAGACCTACGCCCGGCCGGCCCACATCGAACTGGTGGCCGGTGAGCTGAATATCCGCCCGGCACAGGTGCAGCGCACCGGGGAGCTGCTGGCCGATCAGGCCACCGTCCCTTTTATCAGCCGCTACCGCAAGGAGGCCACAGGCAACCTGGACGAGGTGGCCATCGCCGCCATCAAGGAGCGTCTGGAGAAGCTTGAAGCCCTCGAGAAGCGCCGCAGCACCATTCTCGAGACCATCTCCGACCAGGGCAAGCTCACCGACCGGCTGGCCGCCCGCATCCGTGCCAGCTTCGACCCCCGCGAGCTGGAGGATATCTACCTGCCCTTCAAGCCCAAGCGCCGCACCCGCGGGACCATTGCCCGCGAACACGGCCTGGAGCCGCTGGCCACGAAGCTGCTGGAGCAAAACCAGGCTGACCCTCATGAACTTGCCCGGGAATTTTTATCGGAAAAAATTAGCGACACCGACACTGCCCTGGCGGGAGCCCGGGATATCATTGCCGAGTTAGTAAACGAGGACAGCATCAGCCGTGGGCAACTGCGTGCTCATTATGTTAAAGCCGCTGTTATAAGTTCGAAGCAGGCAACAGGGAAAGCGGCCAAAGAAAAGGCCGCCGCTGCCCCGGAGCAGGCAGCCAAATATCGAGACTACTACCAGTGGAACGAACCCCTGAAGCGCTGCCCCGCCCACCGCTTTCTGGCACTCCAGCGGGGTGCCCGTGAGGGCTTCCTTTCCCTTAGTGTAGCCCCGGAGGAGGAGCGGGCGGTGCAGCTGCTGCAGCAGCGCCATGTAAAGCAGCAGAACCCCTGCGGCCGGCAGGTGGGCGAAGCGGTGGAGGATGCCTACAAGCGGCTGCTGGCCCCCTCCCTGGAGAATGAGTTTTTAGCCGGCGCCAAAGAGGCGGCGGACCGCGAATCGATTGCCGTCTTCGCCGAAAACCTGCGCCAGCTGCTGCTCTCACCTCCCTTGGGCCCAAAAATGGTTCTGGCCATCGACCCAGGCTTTCGCACCGGCTGCAAGCTGGTCTGCCTGGACGAGCAGGGCTCGCTGCTGACACACGAGGTTATGTACCCCCATCCGCCCCAGAACAAAACCTCCGAGGCGCGGCAGCAGCTGCAGCGGCTCATCCGCGACTACCGGATTGCCGCGGTGGCCATCGGCAACGGCACCGCCGGCCGCGAGACCGAAGAGCTGCTCCGCAGCTTATATGCCACCGGCTCCAATCCCGACTCCGGCCCGGCGGTGTACATGGTAAACGAGGACGGGGCGTCGGTGTATTCGGCCTCTGCCCTGGCCCGCAAGGAGTTTCCCGGCCATGATGTGACCGTTCGCGGGGCCGTTTCCATTGGGCGCCGCCTGATGGACCCCCTCTCGGAGCTCGTTAAAATTGACCCAAAGTCTATCGGGGTGGGGCAGTACCAGCACGATGTGGATCAGAAGCTGCTGAAGGCCGGACTGGATGGGGTGGTGGAGTCCTGCGTAAACCAGGTGGGGGTAAATGTGAATACCGCCGGCGCGCCCCTGCTGCAGTATGTCTCGGGGCTGGGCCCCAAGCTGGCGGCGGCGATTGTTGAACACCGGGCCGCCCGCGGCCCCTTTACCTCCCGGCCCGCCCTCAAAAAAGTACCGGGAATGGGGCCGAAGGCCTTCCAGCAGTCCGCCGGGTTTCTGCGCATACCCAATGCCAAGAACCCCCTGGACGCCTCGGCGGTCCATCCCGAATCCTACCCCGTGGTGCGGCACATGGCCGCCAACCAGAACTGCAGCGTGGCCGAGCTTATGAAAGACAGCGAGAGGCGGTCGGCACTCAAGCCGGAGGAGTACGTGAACGAGACAGTGGGCCTTCCCACCCTGCAGGATATCCTGGCGGAGCTTGAGAAACCGGGGCGCGACCCCCGCGATGCGATTGAAGAGTTCAGTTTCGATGCGAACGTGCACTCCATCGACGATCTGCAGCCGGGGCAGGTGCTGCCGGGTATAGTGACCAACATCACCCGCTTCGGAGCCTTTGTGGACCTTGGGGTAAAGCAGGACGGGCTGATTCACATTAGCGAGATGGCCGACCGCTACGTGCGCGACCCCAACGAGGTGGTAAAGCTGCAGCAGCACCTGCAGGTACGGGTACTGGAAGTGGATACCGAGCGACGAAGGATTGCCCTCTCCCTCAAATCGGGTTAAGGTGAAGGGTATGAATGGATATATCAATTCAAAAACTCTTTTTAAAATTAGCGCCGTGGCGGCGATACTTGCCGTATTACTGTTTCTCGGCAGCTGTGCCTCGATTGAGAGGATGATGGCTCCCCCGGGGGAGTCCGCCGCCGGCGCCGAAGAACCGCAAGCCGCAGCCGCTGTTCCTCCGGAAAAACCAGAAAGGCTGCCGCGCTTTGAAAACGATTATACCCGTGAGGAACTAGTGAAAGCCCTGGTTCAGTTTCAGGAGTTTTCCTCCCTGGCTGATACCCTGCCGCGCTACATGTGGGGCGATCGGGTGTTTGAAGACCACCTGGCCTCCATAGCCTGGCTGGAGAGCGGGCCCTACGAGCAGGGAAAGGGGGTTACCCTTCGCATCTACGATGAGCAAGGTACTGAGCATGCGCAGCTTACCCGCGGACTAAGCGAGGAAATTCCGGGCAAGGGGCGATGGTGGACCTTTACCTACAGCAGCGAAGAGGCCGATTTCACCTGCGAATATTTGAGCGACCTCAATGGGGTGCCCCGGAGAATTCTGCTTAAGAATAACGCCTCCGGTGAGACCACGGCCCGGGAGCCCTTCTTTACGGAGTTCCTCGGTACCGAGGACGAGAGAACCGAAACCGGCAGCTCAAGTGTTCCCGGCTGGTTTGATCAGTTGCGGCAGGAGGAGTATCAGGATACCCTCAATCCTATGTATGCGGGAATGCAAATTCTCGGGGAGGAAGCGATTTCGATTCAGGGTCGTTGGATGCGGGCGGTACATATGCGCAACGGTGCCCTAAATGCCTGGTTTTCGCCGGACGTACCCGGGAAACTGCTGCGGATACAACGCTCGGATGATCATATAATAGCCGAATTGATCGAGCGCCGCACAGGCTACGAGCGCAAGCTGCAGCACCTAGAAAAATAGAAAGCATGCTGCCGTGCTATTCGTGAATCTCTTCCAAAATTGACTCCATTTCTGTTTACTATCCCAGGCGTCTGTAAGATTGCATTTTTATATAGTCCTGTACTTGCAAATAAAAAAAAGTTGATCAATCTGGACAGAGTAGCGTATAATTTTATTACCTGCAGCGATTTTCTTCATTGTAAAAATAAATATTAGGAGTCCATCTATGAAATGTTGTGGTTCCTCTTTTCTCGTTCAGTTGGCCAGGTTGGTTTTTCCGGCGGTTCTCGTAATAAGTGTAAGTGCCTGTGCCGGAACGCCCTCGAGCGGAGGCGGGGCAGCAGGGGCGGCCCTGGAAGAGCGCGCCTGGGCGGTGCTTGAAGAGTGGCAGGGGGCGGTGCGTGAGCAGGATATCGACCGCTATATGAGCCTGCATTGGGATGATGCGGTAAAGCTGAACGGAGAGCCGAACGGAGTGGTGGATATCCTGGAGGGGGCGGAGGAAATCCGTGCTCAGATGGAGCATGTATTCGCCGAGTTAGGCGAGTTTCTGTCCCGCCACGAGTATCCCCCGGTTGAGTTTAGCTATGATGATAGTACCGACAGCTTTCAGTTTTTATTTAGTCTGGAAAACCCAAATGTAAAAGAGGCGCTGCGGCTCAAGGAGAAGGACGGCCGCTTGAAGGTATCGGAGCACTGGGTTTTTCAGCGTTTTTTTCCGGCCCTCAGGACGGGTGAACTGACGGCCTGGGTCGATGAAGAAGGCAACGGCAATGGGATGTTGGAGCCGGAAGAACAGGAACGGCTGTTTATATACACCTATAATGTGTTGTTTGAACCGGGGGGAGTCGGGAACCCGCTGGATGAGTTCTTTGACTGGAATAATAACGGGGAAATAGAGGAGTTTGAAACTGAGATTGCCGGCCAGGAGCTGCTGCGAAACCGGATGCGGCGGATTGATCTGTTCGATGCGGAGTTTGCAACTCACCGGGTTCCGCCGGCAGGACAGGAATATGTAGGTATACATGATGCGAACTGGCTGGTGGGAGCGGTGGTCGACAGCGGGGAGTTTATTCCGATTGGACCGGTTGAGCATATGCGCGGAGAGGATTATGAGCTTATCGATTACAACCGGGATGGTATAATCAGTCCGGTGGAGGTAGATTTTTATCATGATACCCTGCTGCGGGTTGCAGCGGTAAACCCGGCACCTGTTACCTACAATAAATATATGCCGGCCTTTTCCGATGATATACAGCGCTGGATCGATGCGGACCACAACGGCGATGCAGATGAGGATGAAATTTGGGAGGCCGGCTCCGAGCTGTTCGGGCTGGCCCAGTCTGGTTTCGGTTTGCATGTATGGTCGCCGATTCAGCGTTTCTTCGACCGGAACCGCGACGGCTTTTTGAGCGAACCCGAGGTTGAATGGGCCAGGGATTATATTGTAGAGCTGCTGCTTCCGGCGGCGGTAGAGATGGATATACGGGTATACAACTGGGTACTGGAAAGGGAGGTTATCTTCAATTACGATTTTGACGATAATCCCGCGGTTTCACCGGAGGAAAAGCATTCGATGGGCGATTTTATTGCCACCTACGCTGAGCAGTTCTGGCAGCGGAATGATCCGGACGGAACTCCCCACAGGTGGATAGACGGGAACGACGACGGGGTAATCGAGATGGAGGAGGCGGAGGTATTCCGTGACATGCTGTTTCATGCCTTAATGACCGTCTGGATGCAGCTGCCGGGGGAGGAGTCCGACAGCCTGGTGGTGCGTTCGGCCCTGGACGAGGCTGCCGATGTGAACGGCGACGGAATACTGTCCGTTACGGAACGGGAGATGATGATAGATTCTCTGACCTCTCCGCATTCAGCGGGAAGTGAATTTGATCGAAAAATTGATTTTGATGGAAACGGCGAGCTCACTATGGATGAGATCCATCGGGCCCAGGATACGGGGCTAATTCCGGCTGGAGAAGGGTCGGCGGAGCGGCGGGTTGCATCCTTTGCTACGTCCGGAGCGTCCGGGGAGGCTGTGTCTTCGGGAGTCGAGTCTTCAGGGGCGAAGGGCGGTAGTGTCGGCCGGCAGGGAAGTACTTCTGCCCCCGGTAGAGTGAAGGTTGTTTCAACCTGGGGCAGCAGTCTGGCGGTGCTGGGCGTACGGGATATGACTGAGGCAATGAAAGAGTCTCAGACGGACCTGTTGGTATCTTTCCTGGAGAACGCTTTTGTAAATTACGGTAATGTGACGGTGGTTGACCGGCAGAACCTTGAGAAGATAATGGAAGAGTACAAATACCAGACCTCCGCCCTGGTAGACGATAAAACCGCGGTGGAGATAGGGAAGCTATCCGGGGCCGATGCCATTGCAATTGGAAATCTGAGCCGTCTTAGCGATACCTACTATCTCCATCTAAAGGTGATCAACGTTCAATCCGGAGCGATTATTGGTTCGAGTATTTCCGAGGGCCTCTCGGAAAAGGATTTTCTGGGTATGTGCAATGGAGCGGTGGAACCGCTGTTCTAGGGGGTGTATAGTAAGTTGTGAAACCGAGGGCGCCCGTGGTATGCTTGCCCCATGATATCTTTGTGCCCCCTGTGCGGCAGCAGTTTGGCCGATTGCGGTGAAGAGTGGCTGTGCCTTGAATCGGCCTGCTACTACCGCTGCACTCAGTGCGAGCTTATCTTCCTCGACCCCCAACAGCGCCCGGATGCCGAGGAGGAGCGAATCCGTTACCTGGAACACAATAATTCCCCCGATGACCCTCGCTATGTTGCCTACCTGCGGGGTTTTGCAGAGGAGGCCCTGCTTCCGTATGTAAAGCCTCCGGCGCGGGTGCTGGATTTCGGCAGCGGGCCGGTGCCGGTGTTTATGGATGTGCTGCGGAGGATGGAGTATTCCGTCGATATTTTTGACCCCCTGTTTGCGCCGGGCAAGGCCTGGCAGGAAAAAAAGTATGATGCGGTGACCGCGGTAGAGGTGGCCGAACATCTGTTCAAGCCCCTCTCTGAGTTTCGGAGGCTCCAGGGGGTGCTGCAGCCCGGCGGGTATCTGGTGCTGCGGACCCTGCTGCATTACTGTGACCGGGAGAGATTTCGCGGTTGGTGGTACCGGCAGGATCCCACCCATGTCTGCTTTTACTCCTCCCGCAGCTTTCAGGTGCTTGCAGAGCTGCTGGGGATGGAGCTGGTGGAGCTTATCGCCGGCCGCAGCGTGGTGCTGCGGCAGCCTGGGGCATGAGGCCTTGGAGCTTACTTTTGATGCAGATAGATTTGGGCGGCGAAGGTCTCGCTGCCGTCATCGAGATAGCCGTGTACCGATGTGTGAGATTCATAATCGTGGCGGCAGAGCCGCACCCGGTCGTCGAAGGCGGCTGCCTGTAGATAATTAATCGAAAAACGCAGGTTTCCATCGGGTGTTACCTCCTCCGGGGTAAAACAGTCCAGAAACCAGCGCACATAACGGGTATTGTTGACGTGGTCGTTCTGGTCGAGGTCGGAGTAACGGGCGGTTACTTCCAGTTCTCGGCTGCATTCAGAATCCTCCCCCGAAACTTTAGGAGCTGTTTCCTGTAAAGCCTCTCCCAACTCGTCGACGGGAAGGTGTCCAAACAGTGGTTGCGGACGTACGGGCCGCATGGTTTCGGAGTTCAGGAGCAGCCAGGAACTGGTGGCATTGGCGTAGGTAGTTCCATCTTCTGAAACAATTTTGTAATCACGGACGGCAAAGGGTCCCTTCGGCTTCTTAGGCCAGGTGAGCAACCGAATTTGAGACCGATGGGCGGGAAATGATTCTATTTCCAGTAGTACCCTGGACAAAACCCACATCAGCCCCTCGTCTTTGCAATAGCTCTCACCGAAACCGAGCTCCTCCGCCTGCAGTAGAGCTCCTTCTTGAAACAGGGCGAAAAAAGCGGGCAGCGAGAGCAGCCCCCGGGCGTCGGTTTCACTGTAAATCACTGTATGGGGCATGGAATAAATGTATTCTTCGTTCATAGGTTCTCACTTGCTACTATTTGTTGTGGTCATAGTAAGAGAAGAGAAGTAGCTTGGCAAGGGTGTGCAGCAGAGGCTGTAGTCTTCTTGATCTCGATAAGCAGAGCTCGCAGTGGCATCTTTGGGTGATAATTTGTATACTACAAGATTATGAAGCGGTATCTTATTCG
>JAWLDZ010000053.1:14359-16130 GCA_041686355.1 Spirochaetaceae bacterium | reverse complement strand
CTGGGAATTGAGACCATCTGGCTGTCACCCTTTTATACAAGCCCGCAGCAGGATCTAGGCTACGACATTTCACACTACTACGATGTCTCCCCGGAGTATGGCTCCCTTGAAGTTTTCGATCGGCTGTTATTCGAAGTCCACAAGCGCAAGATGAAGTTGGTCCTGGACATGGTCTTAAACCATACCAGCATTCAGCATCCCTGGTTTCGCGAATCAGCATCGGGACGTAACAATCCAAAGCGCAACTGGTATGTATGGCGGGACGGGAGAAAGCCCGATGGGAAAGCACCCCCCAACAATTGGCGCAGCATGATCGGTGGTTCCGGCTGGCACTACCATCGTGAAACCCGACAGTGGTACTGGGCCTCCTTTTTACCCTTTCAGCCGGATCTAAATTACCGGAACCCCGAAGTAAAACAGGAGATGTTCAAGGTTCTCCGCTTCTGGCTTGACCGGGGGGTAGACGGTTTCCGGCTCGATATTATCGGGGCGGTGTATGAGGATCCCTTTTTTCGGGACAATCCCTTCACCTGGAAGCTGCTGCCGGATGAAGAGAATACGGGCTTTCTGTTTCGATCCCATCGTATGACGCAAAACCACCCGGATAACTTCGAATTCGCCCGTGAGCTGCGCGAAGTGGTAGATGAGTATTCATCCCCAGGGAGCCCTTCCCCGGAGAAAGTGCTGATCGGCGAGACCTTCGGCTCGCCGGAGGTTCTGCGCCGCTACTGCGGGCAGGAGCAGCCCGATGCCCTGCACCTGGTGTTTTTGTTCAAAACCATGGCAACCCCCTTTTCGGCGCCCGCTTTTCGGAAATTAGTTGAAGAGTTTGAGCGGGTTTTCCCCGCACCATTCATCCCCACCTACGTCTATTCTAACCACGACCGTTTCCGCCGCTTTTCCGTACTGGGAGAGGATACCCATAAGGCGAAACTGAACAGCCTCTTTCAACTTACAGTTCGGGGTGTACCGTTTATCTATTACGGAGAAGAAATTGGAATGCGCCAGGGTCGAATTAAGCCTAAAGATACCCGGGATGCAGTTGCCCTCCACATCGGTACCTTTCCGGCAGCGAAAATAAAAATTCTGAACCGCCTGACCAACGGTGCTGTTCAGCGGGACGGCTGCAGAACTCCGATGCAGTGGGACTCCTCATTGCAGGCAGGTTTTACAGAGCCAACTGTAGAGCCCTGGATGCCGGTCAATGAAAACTCGAAAGAGGTGAACGCAGCCGAGCAAAAGGGACGGGATGATTCGCTGTACACATGTTATCAGCAGCTGCTGGAACTTCGTCGCCGCTATCCCGCCCTGCACCGCGGCAGTCTAGAGCTGCTGCCGAAGGGGCTGCTCCCCAAGGCGGTACTGGGCTACAGCCGCTCAACTCCGGAGGGAGAAAAGCTTCTGGTACTGCTCAATTTTTCAAAAAAGATCCAGAGTTTTTCTCTATCCCTCTCGACAGTTCTCTCCGAATCCACGCCTAATTCAGCATCCAATTCAGAGGCGGAAGTTCAGCTACTGTTTTCTACTGCAGGCAGTCTGCAGGGGCCCCGGAGGAATGAGCAACAGCGGCATTACTATTGCGAGATACAGCCCTATGAGGGACTGCTCTTGATTATACTTTATCAGGATCAAGTGCCGTCAACCAGCGGCCCTGCTTAAAATAGTAAAGGCTCACGGCCGCAGTGACCATATTGCTCACAAACATCGCCCACCAAATACTCGATGGACCGATTCCGATTACAAAGGCCAGGAAATAGGCAACCGGTAAGCG
>JAWLDZ010000053.1:0-14259 GCA_041686355.1 Spirochaetaceae bacterium | reverse complement strand
GAAACCGCCTGGCCGAAGGATGAGGGCAAACCTATTTTTAAAAACAGACGAACCGCAGGAACCTGAGGCCGCATATGGGCCCAGCGAAGCTGCATACCGTTTTTTCCCTTAATAAGAATGTAGAATGCAATGGCAGAACCCACCGCCCGGGCAAGTACAGTAGCCACGGCCGCCCCCTGTACTCCCCACGCTGGAAAAAATCCAAGCCCATAAATAAACAGCGGATCAAGAATGATATTCAGTACCACCGTAATTATTTGGATGATCAAAGGAACAACCGTGCGCCCGATGCCCTGCATTGCACTCTGCATCACAATAAAACCGAACATAAAGGGCAAGCCGGAAAAGACAATCAGCATATAGTCCCGGGTAAAATCGAACACATTTTCAGGGGTTTGCAGCAGCTTCAGCAGGGGTGTTGTAAGAAAAATTCCCAGCACAGCAATCAGAACCGCCGTTGCCAATAGAATCGTAGTGGATTGCCCTAGGTAAAAATCGACCCTCTCGCGGCTCCCCTTCCCGTGGGATTGTGCAATGAGGGTGGTACCTGCCATTGATAAACCGATCCCAAACAGAATCAGAAAAAAAATGATGGGAAATGCGATGGTAGGGGCGGAGAGCTCCGCTGTACCGAGCTTGCCAAGAAAGTAGGCATCAGTAAGATTGTAAAGGGTCTGCACAAAATTTCCTGCCATAAGAGGCAGAGCAATTTTCATAAGCGGTGTAAGCTGTGCGAAGTTCATGTAGTTATTAAAGCGTCCTATTTATAGTAATCAGCCATTGTACCCGGCCCCATAGCCTTTGTAAAGTTCAGTGCTACCTCAATTAGTGTAGGTCATACATTCCAACACATTACATATTTATAAAAAATTATGGGTTTTATGGGTATATCTATGAATATTTATGCAAAATTTGTCCGTACTATACTTGAAAAATATCAATTTACCCGTTTTACTGTTTATTAATCCCATTATTTGAACACCGGGAGGAGGAGAAAATGAAAGAGCACACGGGACTGTACGATCGGACTTTTGAGCATGATGCCTGCGGAGTCGGCTTCATTGCAAACATCAACGGAGATAAAACCCACTCGATTATTGAAAACAGTATTCGAGCCCTGATCAACCTAGAGCACCGCGGTGCGGTGGGCGGGGACATGAAAACGGGTGATGGAGCCGGTATTCTGCTCCAGATTCCCGATGAGTTTTTACGGGCCAATCTGGAGTTCGAATTGCCCGCCGCCGGTCGCTACGGAGCAGGAGTCTTCTTTCTTCCCTCGGATGAAAAACTTTTTACCAGCAGCACTGCTTTAGTAGAAGAAACAACCGCTGCAGAGGGCGGCCTCTTTCTCGGCTGGCGAAAGGTACCGATCAACCGCTCGGCACTCGGAGAAACGGCGCTACAGAGTCTTCCTGTCATACAACAGGCATTTTTCAGCTTTGAAGAGCTGCAGGGCGAGGTACTCGAGCGAAAACTGTACATCCTTCGCAAATGCATGGAAAGCGCAGCGGCACGCGCGGGTATGGACATAAATCAATTTTATATCCCCTCCCTTTCCGCCCGCACTATGGTGTACAAGGGCATGTTTGTATCAACCCAGTTTACCGATTTTTATCCGGATGTAAGGGACAAGAGTTTTAAAAGTGCTATTGCACTGGTCCATCAACGTTACAGCACCAACACCTTCCCCTCCTGGTCTCTCTCCCAGCCCTTCCGCCATATCGCCCACAACGGTGAAATTAATACCCTCCGGCGGAACATGAACAATATGCGGGCCCGGGAAAGCAGCATCTCCTCACCCTACTTTGGTGAAGAGATTAGTAAAATCACCCCGATTGTGAATCCGGATACCAGTGACTCCGCCATATTTGACAGCGTGTATGAGCTGCTCGTCCAGGGCGGGCGGGATTTGCCCCATGCGATGATGATGATGGTGCCCGAGGCATTTGGTACACGCTATCATATTTCGGAAGATAAGCGAGCCTTTTACGAATATCAGGCTGCCGTCATGGAACCCTGGGACGGTCCGGCAGCCATTGTGTTCACCGACGGAATTCGGATAGGAGCCACCCTCGACCGCAATGGACTGCGCCCCGGCCGTTACGTCATCACGAAAAGCGGTCAGGTAGTACTGGCATCCGAGGCGGGGGTGGTTGATATTCCCCCCGAAGATGTGGTTGAAAAGGGTCGGCTGGCCCCCGGACGGATGTTTGTAGTAGATACTGAAAAGCAGCGGGTCATAAAGGACAACGCCCTGAAAGCCTCCGTCTCACGGCGCAGACCCTACCGTCGCTGGCTGGAAAAAAATCGGATTGAGCTAAAGGGACTTTTCGGTCTGCCCCACCCGGTAGATCTGGATAAGGAGACCCTGTCCACCCGTCAGAGAGCTTTCGGCTACTCTATCGAAGATATGATTACTATCATCACGCCGATGGCATTGAAGGGACAAGAGCCGATCGGTTCAATGGGAAACGATGCTGCCCTGGCAGTACTCTCCGAACGCCCCCAGCTCTTGTATGACTATTTCAAACAGATGTTCGCCCAGGTAACCAATCCGCCGATCGATGCATACCGCGAGAGTCTGGTAATGTCGCTGATGAGTTTTGTAGGCCGTGAACGCAATTTGCTCGAAGAAACCCCTGAACATTGCCGTCAACTCAAGCTGGCCCATCCAATCCTAACCAATGACGACCTTCACCATCTGCGCAACACCTACATCCCAGATTTTAAGGGAGAAACTGTTTCTATTCTCTTCCCAAGGTCCGAAGAAGGGGGTGAACTCCAGAAGGCTTTAGAACGGGTCTGTACCGAGGTTGAACAAAAAATCGATGCGGGCTGTGAGCTGGTTATCCTCAGCGACCGAAATATCGAAGCTGACAAAATTCCCATCCCCGCCTTACTGGCAATGGGTGCCGTGCAGCAGCACCTGGTGCAGCGGGGCAAGCGCCACCTGAGCGGGATTGTCGTAGAAACAGGGGAAGCCCGGGAGGTCCACCACTTTGCAACTCTGGTTGGCTACGGAGCCAGCGGAGTGAATCCGTATCTGGTGTTTGAATCCCTGGTAGACCTCAAGCAGCGCGGATACATACCCCAGGATCTAACTATTGAAGAGGCCACCGAAAACTACATCAATGCTGTTAAAAAGGGACTGCTGAAGGTCATGTCCAAAATGGGTATTTCAACCCTCCGCAGTTATCGCGGCAGCCAAATGTACGAGGCTCTGGGGCTGAACAGCGAGCTTATGCAGAGCTATTTTCCTGCTACTCCTTCTCGAATAGAAGGAATCGGACTGCCTACAATTGAACAGGAGACCATCCAACGGCACAGCTCCGGTTTCCGGTTTGATGAGAAGCGGCTCGATCATCTTGATTCAGGGGGGATTTACCGTTACAGAGAAAACTCCACCAAGCATCGATTTACCCCCTTGGCGATAGTCAAACTGCAGGAGGCGGTACGCAACGGCAGTTACAGCGCGTTCAAAGAATATTCAGCCGAAATCAACGATATTGAGCATAACCTCTGCAGTCTGCGCGGCTTGTTCAACTTCAAGCAGGGGCAATCCGTACCGGTAGAGGAAGTAGAGCCGGCGGAAGAGATTATAAAGCGCTTTGCCTCGGCAGCGATGTCCTTCGGCTCCCTCAGTCAGGAAGCCCATACCACTATCGCCATCGCCATGAATCGGCTGGGCGCAATGAGCAATTCCGGTGAGGGCGGAGAGGATAATCAGCGTTACAGCACACTTGAGAACGGAGACACCGCCCTAAGCAAGGTAAAGCAGATTGCCTCCGGCCGCTTTGGGGTAACGGGAGAGTACCTGGTAAACGCCGAGGAGCTGCAAATTAAAATGGCCCAGGGGGCGAAACCCGGCGAGGGAGGCCAACTTCCGGGGTACAAGGTAAACGATGTGATCGCACGGGTACGTCACTCCACCCCGGGGGTAATGCTAATCTCCCCTCCGCCGCACCACGATATCTACTCAATCGAAGATCTGGCCCAACTTATCTACGATTTGAAGCACGCCAATCCAAAGGCCAGGGTATCGGTAAAACTGGTATCCGAGGTGGGCGTTGGAACCATTGCAGCCGGAGTAGCCAAGGGAAAGGCCGATATGGTTTTAATCAGCAGCGGCGAAGGCGGGACAGGGGCCTCTCCCCTCTCTTCACTGCGCCATGCCGGGTCATATTGGGAACTGGGCTTGGCGGAAACGCAACAAACCCTGGTAAAGAACAACTTGCGGGGCAATATTCGGGTACAGGTAGACGGACAGCTGCGCACGGGCCGCGACCTGGTCATCGCCGCCCTCCTGGGGGCCGAAGAGTTTGGTTTTGGAACAGTGACTCTGGTCAGTATCGGCTGTGTCCTGATGCGGCAATGTCATCTCAATAGCTGTCCGGTGGGCATTGCTACCCAGGACCCGGAACTGCGGGATCGCTTTAAGGGAAAACCCGAACACCTAATGAACTTTATGCTCTTTTTAGCCCGGGAGGTACGGGAAATAATGGCCTCACTGGGCTTCCGCCGCTTTGATGAGATGGTCGGGCGAGTGGACATGTTAAATATGAACAAAGCCATCACCCATTACAAAGCCAAGGGCTTAGATTTCTCTAATCTTCTGCAGCCCTCATCCCAGCTGATGAGTCGGATTTCGAACCAAACTTCGTCCCAGACTTCAAGCCGGGCTTCACACAAACCTGCTGTACCTATCCGCTGCATGGAACAGATCAAGCCGGATTTTAGTGCAAGCCTCGACTGGCGACTGATAGAAGAAGCCCAGAGCGCCATTGAAGACCGGCAGCCCGTACTCTTAAAAGCCGAGGTAAGAAATTACAACCGGGCTATTGGAGCCATGTTGAGCAGCGAAATTTCCCGCCGCTATGGTGAAGCGGGGCTTCCCGAGGATTGTATCACCGTGGAAATGCGGGGATCGGCGGGGCAGAGCTTCGGTGCCTTCCTGGCCCATGGGGTGAGCTTCCGGCTGGAGGGCGAGGCAAACGACTACTTCGGAAAGGGCCTCTCCGGGGGCAAGCTGGTGGTTCGCCCGCCGGAGGGTTCAAAGTTCCTGGCACACAAGAACATCATTACCGGGAATGTAAACCTGTTTGGAGCCACCGGCGGGGAAGCCTACATAAATGGAACCGCCGGAGAACGCTTTGCCGTCCGCAACAGCGGTGCCACAGCGGTAGTTGAAGGGGTTGGGGATCACGGCTGTGAGTATATGACCGGAGGGGCGGTGATAGTCCTGGGACAAACCGGAATCAACTTCGCCGCCGGTATGAGCGGGGGCGTGGCCTATGTGCTAGATGAAAACCAGCTGTTCGATACTCGCTGTAACCTTGAAATGGTGGACATCGAACAGATAACCGAAAAGAGGGATGAAGATTTTCTTAAAAGGTACATCCAGCGCCACATTGAATATACCGGAAGCCGCCATGCACAAGACCTTATGCAGATGTGGGATGAGCTAGTACCGCTGTTCGTAAAGGTGATGCCCCTTGACTATAGAAGCGCCCTATTGAAGGCCGCCTCTGAGGCTGATGGGGAAAGTATTGCGAGTACGCATAATTCGGAACAAATTAAAACCGCTGGAAGGAGCTAGGCATGGGAGAATTACGAGGTTTTCTAAAATATCAACAGAAGGTTTCCGGTTATCGTGATGTGAAGGAGCGCCTTAAGGACTACCGCGAGGTCATTCAGCGGCTCCCCCGAGAGGAGCTCATCGAACAGGCTGCCCGCTGTATGGATTGCGGAACTCCCTTCTGTCACTCCTTCGGCTGCACTCTGGCGAATCTTATTCCCGAATGGAACGATGCGGTGTACCGCGGTTTGTGGGATGAGGCGTATGACCGCTTGGAACTGACCAGTAATTTTCCTGAAATAACCGGTCGAATTTGCCCGGCCCCCTGCGAGAGCTCCTGCACACTCTCAATTAATGATGCACCGGTGAGCATTAAGGAAATTGAACTTGCAATAATTGAGCATGCATTCTCCCAGGACTGGGTTATTCCGCAAATACCCCGGCAGGAGTCGGGAAAGAAGGTGGCGGTAGTCGGATCGGGTCCGGCCGGTTTGGCAGCCGCCCAGCAGCTGCGCCGAATGGGGCACCAGGTAACCGTGTATGAGAAAGACAGCGCCCCCGGAGGTATTCTGCGCTTCGGGATCCCGGAGTTTAAGTTGGAGAAGGCGGTTATCGATCGAAGACTGGAAATATTTCAGCAAGAGGGAATTGAGTTTGAAACTAATGTAGTGGTAGGTGAAGATCTCTCGGCCCGTTATTTGAAGCGCACCCATGACGCGGTGGTGCTGACCTTGGGCTGCCGGGTTCCGCGTCCGGTACCGGTTCCAGGGAGCCAGTCCGACGGCGTGTATTTTGCCCTCGACTATCTTACCCAGGCCACCAAAAACCTCTACGGTGAGCTTTCGCCCCAGGAGTTTATAAGTGCAAAGGACAAAACAGTGCTGGTTCTCGGCGGAGGAGATACAGGGGCAGACTGTGTCGGTACTGCCAACCGTCAGGGCGCAAAAAAGGTATACCAATTTGAGATTATGCCTAAACCGGATGAATGGGGTAAGTCCTGGAACCCGGAGTGGCCCTACTATCCAAAAATTTATCGCAGCTCATCCAGTCACCATGAGGGCTGCGAACGGCGCTGGCAAATTAAGACGAAACAACTCTATGGTCGGGGAGTCAGTATAGAGAAGGGCATCTTTTGTGAGATACAATGGACAAAAGACCCGTCAGGTCGGCCGCTGCAGCAGGAGATTCCAGGGACTGAATTTAGCCTTGATATCGATATGGTGTTGATTGCCGCCGGTTTTGTTCAGGTAGAGCCTTCTAAGCTGTTGAAAGATTTTGGTCTGCAGCTCAACGAACGCGGTACCATTAGTATCGATGAGAACTTTCACACCAGTACCGAGGGGGTATTTGCCGCCGGTGATGCGGTGAGCGGAGCCTCTTTGGTGGTGAAAGCCATGAATCAAGGACGAGGTTTGGCAGACAAGGTAAACGAGTACCTGCATTAGTCCTCTATTTGACCCTTGGACTAGCTTCAGTTATGTTTAAACTGATATATGAACTTGTATATTGATTTAAAGTCGTTACTTGAAAATATTACCTCCGAGCTTGGCGGGACGGTAGGACTGTTCTTAGCGGCGGTGCTCATCATTACCCTGGCCGGCATCAAGCTCAGCCGGAGTGCGGATATTATTGCCGACCGCACAGGGCTGGGAGAGGCGGTGGTGGGGGCGGTTCTGCTCGGAGGGGTTACCTCTCTCTCGGGTCTGACCGTTACTCTGCTGGCCGCCGCTCAGGGCCTGCCGCAACTGGCTATATCGAATGCCTTTGGAGGAATCGCTATACAGACCGTGTTTCTCTCCATCGCCGATATCAGCTATAGAAAGGCCAACCTGGAGCACGCGGCAGCCTCAGTGGAAAACATGACCCAGGGAACTCTGCTGATTATCATATTGTCACTGGTGCTGCTGGGAAGTGTCGGCCCGGATATTCGGATTTTCCACATCCATATCGTCACGCCCCTGCTGTTTATAGTGTATGTATTCGGCATAAGGGTGGTTCATCACCAGCATAACCAACCGATGTGGCATCCGCGAATGACCTCCGCTACCATAAAAGACCACCCGGATAAAAGCTCGTGGCAGCATAAATCCCTTCTACTAGTCGGTGTTACATTCCTACTGAGCGCAGTCGCCATTATAGGAGCCGGATTTTTGTTAACCGAATCATCCCAGGCGCTTATCCAGCAGACCGGCCTCTCCCAGAGTTTTATTGGCGCGCTGCTGGTAGCAGCAGGTACCTCCATCCCCGAGTTAGTCACCTCCGTGGCGGCGGTAAAGAGGGGTGCCCTCACCTTGGCAGTCGGTGGTATAGTTGGAGGGAATATTTTCGATACTCTGTTTGCCGGTGCCGCCGACATCGCTTACATAGAGGGCTCTGTGTATCATGCGGTTACTCAGGATGAAACTTTTTTAATTACCCTCACCATTTTATTAACTGCTATTCTGATCGTAGGGCTTTTACATCGAGAAAAACAGGGGGTTGCGAATATCGGGTTTGAGAGTGCGGCCATCTTGATACTGTATCTGGTGGGAATGACGGTACTCGGCACAGCCTAGACGTAAAATAATCTATCTCACAAAAGAAGTGAAGGGAGAAGGAACAATGAAAAAGGGATTAAGAGTTTTGTTTTTAGCCGCTGCAGCAATGGTTTTAATGGGATGTGTTGGAATGGGTGGTACCCTATCTTTGGGTCTAGGTACAGGAGCTGAAAGCAAACAGGTTTCAGCATCACAAATGGGCCCGTTTGACAATAACTCCACGGTGCAGTTAGAGGCTGCCCGTTATCGGGGAGATGTAGAGATTCGCGCGAATAAAGTGGTCCTAAAAGGCCGGGGAACCCGGTCTACCGAGATAGCCGGCAATGTGCGCATTACCGGGAACAGCTGTACCATTACCGGCCTGACTATCTCCGGAAATGTGTACCTCTCCGGCAACAATAACAGCGTCCGCGGGGCCAATGTAACCGGCAAGGTTATTTCAGAGGGCAACAACAACAGCTGGTAACTGGAACCCAAAGCTGCAGGGCTGTGAATGCGCTACATATATACATCAGCCTCTTAAGAAACGTAAAGCTGTTCTCACATGCAATTCTACACCAATAGGCAGCACATCCTCGTCGATGTTGAACTTAGGGTGATGATGCGGATAATTTGAACCGGCCTCCGGATTATTTACTCCTACAAAGGAGAAAGCCCCGGGTGCATCCTGCAGATAGTCGCAAAAATCCTCGCCTGCCATTGTGTGAATCAAACCGGTAACTTTGCTTTTGTCTCCAAGGGACTCCTCGGCGGCGGCACGTACCAGCTCTGCCGATGCCGGGTCGTTTGACAACAGATGGTTCCCCACCTTGTAATTCAGCTCATAGCTTACCCGGTGAGCTTCACAGGTGTGGGCAATAATCCTCTCAAAGCGCTCAAGTACTTCCTCGCCCCCTTCATAGAGGAAGCGGATAGAGCCCTTCATCTCTACCTTCTCCGGGACAATCGTCATATTGCTGCCGGCATGAAACTCGGTAAACATAATCACCGCCGGGTTAAGGGCATCTATTTCGCGGGTTTGTACCGCCTGTACCGATTGAACTATATTGGTGGCTGCAAATATGGGGTCTACCGACTCGTGGGCAAAACCGGCATGACCGCCCCGCCCTTTAATAGTCAGGTAAAAATAGTGGCTGGCCGCCATCTGCGGTCCGTCCACAATATCTACATAACCGGAGGGGGTTTGCGACCAGAGATGCACTCCGAAGGCGCCATCTACCTTTGGATTCTCCATCACTCCCTCTTCGATCAGCTTATACGCTCCGGCATCCTCTTCGTTCGGCTGAAATACGAACTTTATGTTTCCTTCAAGCCCGTCCTTCATCTCCGTCAAGACTTTGGCTGCTACCAGCAGCATCGACATATGTCCGTCGTGACCGCAGGCGTGCATTTTTCCCTTCTCCTCAGATGCAAAGGGCAAGCCTGTCTCTTCCTGTACCGGCAGGGCATCCATATCCGAACGCAACAGGACTGTTTTACCTGGTTTCCCCCCGCGGAGGAGTGCAACCACACCGGATCCGGCAATTTTTGAAACCTCGAGTCCCAGCTTATTCAGATATTCCAGCACCTGCTCCTGAGACCAGTATTCTTCAAACCCCAACTCCGGATGACGATGAAAATTTCTACGCAACTCTATAAGCTCATCTTTTAATTCGTTAATTCGCTTTTTGATCTCCATATACTCCTCCAAAAAGTGAGGGACACCTTATTGGCATCCCCCACAAAATTAAGCACAAAATTAGGCGTTCATACTATTATTTGTCTAAGTAATTCGCAAAGAAGTCTTTTGTAAGAGAAACCACGGTTTTATAGAGTGCTATAACTACTACCAAGTTGATAGCCACTGTTATGCCCATGAAGAAGTCTAAAAGACTCCATACCTGCTGCAGTCCTCCTACGGCCCCGCCTACGAGAACCAATAGAAAGATAATACGGACCGGATAAATGACTTTATTGCCAAAGCAGTATACAGCACCGGTTTCGCTATAAAACTCCGCAACCAGAATTGTGGTATAGGCAAAGAACATTATAGATATGGTTACGATTAAGTCTCCAGGACCGGGAAGTCCGGTCTGAAACGCAGAAGCGGTGAGACTTGCTCCAACCTCTCCACTGGGGATGACACCGGTAATTACAATTACCAAACCGGTCATGGTACATACTATAATGGTATCTACAAATACCTCAAAGATACCCCACATACCCTGTCGTACAGGATGGTCGGTAGTGGCAGTAGCGTGAGCTACCGGGGAAGTACCCATTCCAGCTTCATTCGAATATACCCCGCGGGCAAATCCGTTTTGAATAACTATCATTAGTGTTGATCCGGCAAATCCACCTGCCGGAGCCATTCCGGTAAACGCGGTTTTGACGATAGTTGCCAGTGCAGCAGGAACTTCGACGATATTGGTGATAATAATAATCAGCGCAGCAACGGTATAAATTACCGCCATGAGCGGGACGAGTTTCTCCGCTACTTTACCTATTCGTTTAATTCCGCCCAGAATTACCAGGCCGGCCAAAATGGCAATTATAATGCCGACTACCAGGTTATTACCGCCAAAGGAGTGTGCGACCACGTCTGCAATCGAGTTGGACTGTACCGCCCCGCTAATAAGGAACTGCAGGAAGAACAAAAGACTCCAGAAGAAGGCCAGCCAGCGCCAGTTGCTTCCGAGCCCCTTTTTGACAATGTACATAAAACCACCGCGATACGTACCGGTTTCCGGATCCTTTTCCCGGTAATGGATACCCAGCACAATTTCGGCGTATTTTGCAACTGCAGCTAAAAGAGCTACCACCCACATCCAGAAAAGGGCACCGGCACCACCAATTGCCACGGCAACACCGACACCGGCGATGTTCCCGGTTCCCAGGGTACCTGCCAAAGCCGATGATGCTGCTTGAAAGGGAGTAAGGTTACCTTCGCCTCTGGTAGTTTTATCCAGCATTTTCCCAAAGGTATTTTTTACAATAAAGCCGAAGTGGCTGAACTGAAAAAACTTGAGAACCACCGAATAAAGAATTGCGGTAGCCGTAATAATTATGACCAGTGGCCAGCCCCAAATAAAGCCGACGAAGCCGTTCACAACACCCATAATCGCATCCATAGAATCCTCCTTTACTGTTAAAAAAATGTTTTTTATTTGCTATACATTCCTACACCCACAGTTCCGCCTGATTCCAGGGAGGATGTATATCCCATCCTATAGTGTTTCATTATTTGAACAAGTGTTTATATAGCATACACTTATTGTCAGGGGCGAGGGGAGATTTGTCAAGAAAAAAACAACCGTAACCGCGCCTTAACTGTGCGCCCCCTGGAAATGTACTCTTGTATTCTTTAAAAAAGCTATTAGAATTGCTGTAAAGACTTGGGTAGGAGTAGGACATGAAGATCATCGTTGGCCACACCAACATGGACCTCGACTGTATGGGTTCCATCGTACTGGCAAAATATCTCTTTCCGGACCATAAACCTGTAAAAAGCCGGCTGGTACATCCGGTTGCGAAAAAGCTGCAGAACCTGTACCAGAATCAACTTAATTTTCTTAATCCGAAAGATTTAAAGGATGAACACATTGAAAGAATGGTACTACTGGATACCCGTACCTACAGTCGGGTGAAGGAGTATTTTGAGTTCATCCACAACGACGATATTGAGTATGAAATCTACGATCATCATCCCAACGATGAGGTCAGCTTTCCGAATGCGCAGCTCCATGCTATACCCTGTGGTTCCAACACCACACAGCTGGGCTTGGAGATCATGCGGCGGGGAATACAGATTACACCGGAAGATGCAACAATTGCCCTTACCGGCATTTATGCCGATACCGGTAATTTTACTCATGAGAATGTGGTGCAAAAAGATTTTGAGGTATCCGGATTTCTAATAGAGGCCGGCGCATCTTTAAAGCTGGTAAAGACGTTTCTGACACCGTTGGCAGGAAAATATCAAATTACCCTGTTTCACGAGCTGCTAAATCGGCTTGAATACCGAACAATTCACGGCCATCAAGTCATTACCAGCTACTGGGAAATAGAAACTGAGTCGGAAGGTATTGGCGCAGTGGTAGAAAAAGTGTTTGAAGTAGAGAACCAGGATGTCTATTTTGGGGTCTTTCATTTCACGCATAAGAAAAAGACACTCATTATCGCCCGCAACCAAAAAGACAATATCCATCTGAATGAAATCTTAAAGGACTTTGGCGGCGGAGGCCACGAAAAGGCCGCTTCGGCAACAGTCAAGAATGAACAGGGGAAAGCGGTATACGATAAACTGCTTGAGTATCTCGGCAAAATTCTAGCCCCGGCGGTTACTGCCGTCGAAATAATGAGTCGGCCGGTTAAAGTAATGGATGCTTCGACAAGCTTACTGGAAGCCTCTAAATACATGGAAGAGATTAGTCACACCGGTTTGCCGGTAGTCGATACCGACCATCACTTAGTAGGCTTCCTGACCCTGCGGGATATTATGAAGGGCCGACGTGCGAATCAGATGCATGCTCCTGTAAAGGCTTACATGAACAAACAACTTATAACCGCTCAACCGGAGGTCACCATTCGACAGGTTGAAGAGCTGCTGTTCGGCAATAACATCGGCCACCTGCCCATAGTAAGCGGAGGTCAAATAGTGGGAATACTCACCCGCACCGATTATCTTAATTTTCGACAGACCGAAAGTAAAAAGCGTCAGGCGGTTCTGCAGGATATAGGATTTAATGTACACGAACCGGTTAAATCATATTAATAAGAAAATAGCCGTATCCGGCTATTTTCGTTGTTTCGGATGCTCACTCCATGTAGCCCACTTGTGGAAAAAGGTCGTACTGCCTCAAAAGTTCGGATAAAGTGTCCAGCATATCTGCAGGTATTCGATTCCCCGAATGGGTCAGAGGCGCCTGGGCCTTCCGGTACCCCGCAGCATAGGCCATTATGTGGTCCACCGCTTTGTTTGAATTTGCAAAGGGATTGCCGAAGGGAAGGCTTGCAACCGTTGAAAAGGCGGCTTCTACCACGGTGGACAAGGTATCCGACAAGCTGCGGGCCTCTTCCCTTGCCTTGGCGGCCTCGGCCGAATAGGCTCCACCGGCCCCCTGGCTGGCAGCCAATGAGCTTAATTCAATTATCGAGGAGAGTTGCGGGGCAAAGCAGTTGGCGGTACTCAAAAGAAATCCGTGATACGGCCCTCCAAAGCCCTGCAGCCACTGCGCATACTTTCCCTCTGCACCCCGCACCAAGAAGAGGTCCTCCGGCATCAGGCCGGATAGAGCCACCTTATCCCCACCACTGGTATCTTTGAAAAGATAGAAATTGGGATACTCTTTAGCCAGTTCAGCCGCAGTCGACGGCTCAATCTCGTTCTCGGTTACCTGGGGCAGCTGATAGAGAGAGGTCGGGACCCCTTGCTCCAGCACCTCCGATAAATCGCTGCGTATCTCCTGCTGGGACAGGCTGCTCCCGCGGGGAGCAGTAACCGTTACTCCGGTGTATGCAGGTGTAGAGTCGATTGTATAACGCTGACTAATAGCCTCTAACGATTCGGCCGCTTTCCCGCGTCCGGTCTCAAGCACTCCGATTAACAAATGACCATTTATTTCTTCCGCTATAGGCAGCAGCAGCTCAACCAGCTCAAATCGCTCCTCCGAACTCATCTCCCACCCGTCACCGGTAGAGCCCGGGGCGAGATAGGCCTGAACATACGGGGCGATATGTTCAATATGGGCGGTGGTTCGCTCGGAACTGAATTTGCCCGAATCAGCATAATGAGATATTAAGGGGCACCATAAAGTGGGGATTCCCTGTGGAAATACACGTGTAAAATAGTCTTTTCTCCGCATTCTTCGCCTCCGCCGGAAAGTTTACTTTGTAGTATAGTAGATGAGATCCCAATAACAAACAGGTTAACATCAGTTTGCTGAGGTTCACAGTTCTAATAAAGTTTTTTATAATAGGGATATGCAATATCGACCATTTGGAAAACTGGAATGGCAGGCTTCGGCCCTCGGATTCGGGGCTATGCGTATGCCGACTGTGGATAATGACCCGGCTCACATTGATGAAGAGCCTGCGCGCGAGATGATACGGACCGCCATAGACCAAGGGGTAAACTATGTGGATACCGCTTTTCCCTACCACCGTGAG
>JAWLDZ010000052.1:2550-16248 GCA_041686355.1 Spirochaetaceae bacterium | reverse complement strand
GTAACCGGAGAGAAAGGAGTTCATGATTCCCGTGCCCTTGGTGTCGGTAAGAAACTCATCACGGTAGCCGATTAAGGAGCGTGAGGGTATACTGAACTCGATGCGCACCCGGCCGGTTTGGTGATTGGACATGGTAATCATACGGCCCTTGCGTCTGGAGAGTTTTTCGGTGACCACACCCATGTAAGCATCTTCGCAGTCGATAAACAGGTGTTCTATAGGCTCAACGGTTTTGCCGTCTTTCTTTTTCATGATAACCTCGGGCCGGCCGACGCAGAACTCGTAGCCCTCGCGGCGCATGGTTTCGATGAGAATTACCATCTGAAACTCACCCCGCCCTTTTACTATAAAGTTCTCCCCGTCGGAGCTGCGCTCGACACGCATAGATACATTCTGAAGTGTCTCCTTTTCCAGACGCTCAAATAGCTTTCCCGCCTGCACAATGGTTTTCCCCTGCCCGGCCAGGGGACCGGAGTTTTTACCGAACCGCATGGAGACAGTGGGCTCGTCGACGGTGATACGCGGCAGGGCTTTCGGTTGATCACGGGTACAGATAGTGTCGCCGATGTGGACGTCCTGGATACCGGCCAGCACCACAATATCCCCTGGTTCAGCGGTTTCTGCATCGATAATCGACAGACCCTGGTATTGTTGGAGCTTGGATATTTTTAGGGGCGCCACGTTTCCGTCGGTGCCGACACAGGCCAAACTATCGTTAGCTTTGACCCGGCCGTTATAGACTTTTCCGATGACCAGGCGGCCGAGATAATCAGAATAGGCCAAGTCGGAGACCAGCATTTGAAAGGGCTGTTCCACATCCGCAACCGGTGCGGGAATTTCTTCGACTATCAGGTCAAGCAGCTCGTGAAGGTTCTCGCCGGGTTTGTTCAGATCGGTGGAGGCAACCCCGTCACGGCCGATCGCGTAGAGCATGGGAAAGTCGAATTGATCTTCAGAGGCATCAAGGTCAATCAGCAGATCGTGGATTTCATCCAGAATTTGCAGGGGCCGGGCGTCGGGACGGTCGATTTTGTTGATAACCACCATCAGCGCCAAATGTGCTTCAAGGGCTTTGGAGAGTACAAAGCGGGTCTGCGGCAGGGGCCCCTCGGAGGCGTCCACCAGCAGGATAGCGCCGTCGGCCATCGAGAGGGCCCGCTCTACCTCGCCGCCGAAGTCGGCGTGGCCCGGGGTGTCAATGATGTTGATTTTAGTACCCTTCCAGCCGATGGCACAGTTTTTCGCGGAGATGGTAATGCCCCGTTCCCGCTCGAGGTCCATGCTGTCCATGATGCGCTCGTCCACCACCTGCCCTTCCCGGAATACTCCGCTTTGGCGGAACATGGCGTCCACCAGGGTCGTTTTACCGTGATCTACGTGGGCTATTATGGCTATATTACGTATTTTTTCGTTTCTTGGTTTGTTATGCACTATACTATTTCCTTGGGTAAAGATTTATGGGAATGTTGAGCTCTTTCAGTAATAAAATCAATATTATAATTTGCTGTGGGGCTTTTGCATATTCAACAGTTTTCTGTTCTGTCTACGCTTCATTTTTAACGACTTCTTTGTTGCTTCTATTCAGCCCTTCTCTTGTGCAAACTCTTATGCAAAGGACCTTTGTAAAAATTTCACCTGCAATTTTGGTGTTGATAATTATATTCCATATTAAACTGTTTAAGCTATTTATACAAGCGGGAGCGAAGACTCGGGCGAAAACTCGGGGAAAAAGCGCTCTTTTAGGAGAGAGTCTCTTTGGCCATGT
Organism: Spirochaetaceae bacterium; assembly: GCA_041686355.1. Lineage (GTDB taxonomy): Bacteria > Spirochaetota > Spirochaetia > DSM-16054 > Sediminispirochaetaceae > DSBN01. The sequence goes on along the minus strand of JAWLDZ010000052.1, from coordinate 14,483 downwards.
AAAACTAACACATAGGTTTTAGCTCACCCGCCGGATCGGAGGAGCAGCTTTTTATCGCGCTTGTACATAATAAGACCCGGCCACAACATAAAAAAGGCAAAAAGCTTTTTGTCAGCCTGTTTGTATATATCGTCAGGAATCACATCAGCATGCATGGAGTAGCGCACAAAATTTGCAGAAGCCCTGATGCGGTGAGCTAAAGGCACCCGCTGAGTTGTAAGCTCATTAAAAAACAGAGAGGCTGCGCGGGGACTATCCACCCATTTTCGCAGCCGCTCAGTTTTGGACAGCACTGCTTGTGCCGAATCAACTTTGGCTGTGGGGCCGGTCTCTTCTTGGTCAGCTGGCTGAAGAATAAGCAGCGGCTCATTGATATAACGAGTCAACCGAGCGCGGCCAATACGGTTAAGCACCAACTCGTCGGGAACAAACATTTCACCTTTGAACACGGGATACGGATTGTCCTGAAACACCGCAGTATGTATCATTCCCCATTTGCGTCCAGTAATCCCGTAATGGGTACCCACCTCGATGCTGTTTGAATCGAAGGGGCTGGAGGGAAAACGGTTACCATCAATTTTGCCGTCAGATGAGGCCGCGAGACCGACTATCGAGGCGAAATAGGGGCGCTCCTGTTCCGGAAGGCTGTCCCAATGTTCTAAAAGCCTCTCAAAGGCCCCCGGTACAGGCACTGAGTCTGTATCGAGCACCACAAAGAACTCTCCCTGTGCTGCTTTTAGGGCCCGGTTAATCGCAGTGTGACGGCCTCCTCGCTTTTGTGACAGGAGTTGTACGGGAAACGGTACTTCAGTCTGGTTCCCATCTTTTGATTTTGAAGAGTCCCATTCCGTGGCCGGGACCGAGTCAGAGACCGGGTATTCTTTGGCAATTGTCCTCACTTGGGCTGCGGTATCATCGCTCGAACCGTCATCAACTACTATCCATTCAAAACGCTGTTCTGTCTGCTGCAGTAAACTCTTATAAAGCTCGGGAATCCGTTTGGCTGCATTATGTGCTGGCGTGCAGATACTCAGCTTAAACATAGGATGCTTCATGTACGCCACCAATCTTCTTATCAGTTTGCGAAAGAAAAAGGTTTTTTCTTATCATAGCACTTATTTAACATATTTGCGGATCACTTTCCAGGGCCTATTAAAAGCTTTCCGCGACCGAGGCTTGTAAGCGAGATGTAAACCTTGCATTTTTAGGTGTAAGCTATAAAATTTAATGTATGTAAGTTTTTTCTAAGGAGAAATACTATGCAGCATGTACACTGGGGAATTATTGGTTGCGGTGATGTAACAGAAAAAAAGAGCGGACCGGGATTTGCAAAGGCAAACGGCTCCGACCTGGTCGCAGTAATGCGCAGAGATGCGGCAAAGGCTAAGGATTACGCTGCGCGGCACAATGTTCCCAGATGGTACTCCAAGGCAGAGGACCTTCTGCAGGATCCGGATGTAAATGCAGTCTACATAGCTACACCTCCTGCATATCATCTATCCTACACTATTATGGCAGCCGAAGCGGGAAAGCCTATATACGTTGAAAAACCAATGGCCATCAATGTAAAAGAGTGTGAAAAAATGCTTGAGGCATGCTGTAAAAATGGCGTTCCTCTGTATGTTGCCTATTACCGTCGAGCCCTCCCCCGCTTTTTAAAAGTTAAACAACTGATTGACGCCGGCGCCCTCGGAGAAACTCACTCATTTGCTATTACTCTGCACAAGCCGCCTTCTGAAACAGACCGCGGACCACACACTCAATGGCGAGTTGATCCTTCAATCTCCGGAGGAGGATATTTTATCGACTTAGCCTCTCATACGCTCGATCTCATCGACTACCTGTTCGGTCCAATTACCGAAGTGAATGGGTTTGCAGTCAACCGAGCCGGACTCTATGCAGCAGAGGACAATGTAGCGGCTGTATTCAAAACTAAATCTCACATTGTAGGAAGCGGCACCTGGTCCTTCAGCACGCTCAATGAAGAGGATGAAGTGAGGATTATAGGAACCCGAGGTAGTCTTAGTTTTACCTCTTTCACTGATAAACCGGTTATTCTGAACACAGACACACAACGGGAAGAATTTTCAATTGAAGATCCGCCCCACGTACAGCAGCCTCTGATTCAAACAGTAGTCGATGAACTAGTAGGGCATGGCACTTGCCCCAGCACAGGAAAATCAGCACTGCGCACAACCAGAGTTACCGATGAAATACTAAAGGGATACTATCAGTCCCTGTATTGAAGCTCACACTTAGAGGGATTTTGCGATTGCAAAATTGAACTCATCTGCAACAATCTGCGCTCCTGCAGAGTTTAAATGAATCCCATCCATTGTGAAATGGAGGCCCCTCTCTTCTGCTCGCTGATCGGCTTTTGAGGCGTTGCGGTATGTTAAGAAATCCACCGCTACATGAAAAGGATCTACTGGCAAATAATTCGAGATTTGAGTAGTTTTGCAATTTTTCTGGTTTAATATATCAATGAAAGGTCGCCGTATATCCAGAAATGCAGCCCGTCGATACATACTCACTAACTTGGATATTATGTGCGCCTGAACCCCCAAACGGCGATTCCAAGGGTTCTCCAAATGTTCCCCTAAAAACAGAGGTGCCACCGCCCAGATATGGCGGCACTGAGGATGGAATAGATCCAGAATTCGGCGGTAATACTCAGAAAACTCAGCCTCGGTATGCGTCCATGGTTGGCGAACTACGGTTTTCATTGGAGGATAGAAACCAGCCAACTGCGGAATTACATCGTTCACTCCCACCCAGATAAATATTACGTCCGCCTTCAAATCTTCAGGATGATCCTGCTGGTACTGCACAACTCGTTCGTACAGGCTGCGCACCGTATCTCCTCCTTTTCCGTGGTTTTTTACGGTGCAGTTCTGCTGTACAGCTCGAACTATATCGATGTAAGCCGCGCCTGGAATACCTTCGGTGAGGCTGTCTCCCCAGAATGCAATTTTCCGCAACAGCAGTTCTCCTTATGGGTGTAAGATTATCGAACCATCCTAAACCCATCCTCCGATTTAAACAAGGAACTGTCCCGAAGCTTATTGATTTTATTACCGCTTATGGCTGTGGATATATTTAACATAAAATCCTCTTTCTACTATATGAATATTTTGGATGTTCTTACCTTCAAAGTGCTGGGAGCACTCCTTATAATTGCTGTTTCAGGACAGTCTAAATTGACAACAAGCGCAGAAAGTACTATTAGTACATTATGATAACTTTAGTCGCCCGCTTTATCGCTGCGCTGAATGCGAACAGCCGCCCCGGAGAGATTGCTGCAGGTTTTGCCTGTGGTATTCTGTTGGCACTTATCCCATTCGGAAATCTGTTATGGGTTCTTCTTTTTGTAGTATTCTTTTTGTTGAAGCTGCATGCAGGGACTCTGCTGTTTACCACTGTTTTGTTTAAATTGTTTATTGGCATAATGGATCCGCTCGTTGATTTCATTGGCCTCAGCATTCTGACACAGCCGTCCCTGACCCCCTACTTCATCACAGCTATAAATACTCCCTTACTCCCACTTATGGACTTTAACAACTCTTTAGTGATCGGAGGATTGGTGCTCGGACTGTTATTGTGGATCCCTCTCTTTTATGGAGGACGAGCATTGGTAAAAATCTATCGCAAGGATATTCGTGATAAACTGGCTTCAAGCAAAGTAGTAAAAACATTTGAACGAGTTCCCTGGATAAGAAAGCTAACAACGGCAATACGAAAAAGCACGGCCTTATATCAGGGGTGGAATTCATGAACAATAAGAAGCACATACCGAAACTTTTTAGAAAGCCGATTTCACCTAAAAAGTTTACGAAGCAGATCGCCCGGCGTATTCATGTACAGAGTGAGCTCGATTTTCTCAATTCAAAACTCACTCAGGATGATCACGGCAACTACCTGCTTGATACCAAGGAGCTGACGAAGGACGATTTGAAACGGCTGAAATGTCTCAGCAAGGCCGTTAAAAAAAATAGGGGGTTACTGGTTGGCTGGAAGGCGGCCATTTTGCTTGTTTTTTTGATCGGAACCCTTGGATTCAACTTTTTTCTTAAAAACAGACTAATTAAAGCAGGTGTCGAAACCTATTTACAGGGGGTATTTCGGGCCCAGGTGGAGCTGGAATCACCCACTCTATCCCTAATAGGGGGAACACTTTCCTTCGAACACCTTAGCATTGCCGATACTGACCACCCGATGCAGAATCTGATCGAAATCGGCCGGAGCACCATATCAATCGATATAGGCCGGCTCCTATCAAAAAAACTGATCATCAACGAAGCTTCCTCTCGGGAGATACAGTTCGAGACACCGCGCAGCACCTCCGGGGCATTACCAGCTTCAGAGCTTGGGAATGCAGAAGACGGGCAATTAGACACTGCGGATGGAGGAGGTCCCTCTGGAACAGCTGCAGGAGCCCTAGAACAGGCGGAATCTCTCGGGATAGAAATTGGCCGTGACAGCGCTGAGATTCTGATCCAGTCATACCAAGACTCTCTGCAGAGTCCGGACTTAGTTGAAGGGATCAATGCTCGCTACCGGGAAAGCCGGCAAAAGTGGGAAGAACGGGTCGAGACGGTGCAGAGACAGGTTGGTTCCGTTGAAACCCGTACAGAGCAAGTTCTTGCAACCGACGTAACTTCTATTGACAGTATCAAAAAGGCGGAGGAGTACCTCTCGAATCTGAGAAGCTTGAAGGGTACCGCAGAGTCGGCCGGCGAGACGGCTGAAACAACCTATAGCGCCTTTCAAGATGAGGCCCGCTCTCTCAAGGAAAACCGCAGTTCGATTGAAGAGGCAATAGAGAGGGATATAGATTTTCTGGAATCAGCAGTCGGAAGTTTTACTACTGATTCCTTGCAGGTAGTAGCCGACACGGCAAAACCCATTATACGCACGAGGTTCGACACACTCTTTGAATATAGCGAGCGTATAGGGCGCACATTTTCACACATGAAATCTATGTCAACTCAAAAGCAAAGTAAATTTGCCGATAGAGGTCGCCGTGGTACAATAGTTCGGTTTCCAAAGAGAGATTATCCGGCTTTTCTTTTGAAAAACTTTGAACTCTCAAGCGGCACTACAGTCTCCGGAGATGTGCAGTCCTTGAAGATTCGCGACCTTACTGGAGACCAGGACACATGGGGAGAACCTACATCCGTCGAGGTGAGTTCAGATACAGTCGGAGGCGGCATGAATACCCAACTTATCATCGATGCCCGCGAGCAAGTTGAATCTCTTCTGGCTGCAGATATAACTCTGAATAGGGTTCCAATTTCTCTTTCAGAGGGTTTAGATTCATTATCGATCACTTCGGTTGCAGCTGACAGCCGCAACCGAATAGAACTTTCTGTACAGCCGGATCTCTCGGGCCGGGGAAATGCAGTAATCGAGCTGAGCTCACTTGATTTTAACTTTAGCGAGGATGCACATGTAATCGGTGAGGCTCTTCGGAATATTCTCAGTGGTATAGAAACAACTGAGTTTGAGGTTGAGTTCGTGTTTTCCGATGGACAAATCAACAGCCTGCAGGTTACCTCAGAGCTTGATCAGATACTGTCCCAGAGGGTTGCAAATTACGCAGAGGAACAGGCCCGAGTAGCAGCGGCTAAAATGGAAGGCGCTATGTATGATTATCTCGAAGAGGAGCTTGCAACAAACTCAATGCTTAGTGAAGAGATTTCCCAGGAAGGCCGCCGGATCGCAGAGGAAATTAAAACGGCTGAAAACCTAGAGCAGCTAATTGAAGCCGAGCAAGAACAGATGAAGACTCGTCAGAACAAAATTGAACAGCGTCTGAGAGATGACGTCGACGAACAAGCCGATACATTAAAGGATGAGGCAGGAGAAGCAGTCAAAGAACTGGGGGAAGATCTGAATATCCCCAGCTTCTAGGTGCTAAAGGCTTACACATTGGACTAAAAAGGAATAAACATGGACTGGCAACAACTCGTACAACTTATTACTCCCACGGTGGAATCTAGCTTATCGGGCTACCCCTTTTATGCTGCGCTTTTGGCAATCGGCCTGGGGATTGGGGTTCTCACCGGTTTTTTTGGGGTGGGAGGCGGGTTTTTAGTGGTTCCGATTCTAAATGTGCTGTTAGGAATAAACTATGAGATTGCAGTTGGCAGCAGTTTGAGTTTTATTATCGGAACCAGCTTTGCCGGCTTAGTTAAGCAGAACAAATTGGGAAATGTGCACTTTAGAGTCGCCGGATATATTATTATCGGTAGCGTTTTAGGGGCAGTCTTGGGAGATTCTCTGCAGATGTTTCTTTTATACGGATTGGCCGGTGGGAACACTGAAATGTTTACAGTTTTCATGCATTCCATCTTCATCGTAGTCCTTATCGGAACCATTTTTGCCATGCATACGCCGAAAGACTCAGAAGCTGAGAGAATCCCCCTATTAGCCAGGCTCGGACCAGCCCCAAAATTCCAAATCGAAGAGTGGGGCTCACATGGTTTCAGCGTGCCCGGTTCCTTTCTAGTGGGAATCCTGATTGGAGTATTTACCGGATTACTGGGAATCGGCGGAGGGGTGATGCTGGTCCCGGTTCTTTTAGGTCTGTATGGCCTCTCCCACCAAAAGGCTGCTGGAACAAGTTTAGCCATTATCTTTGCAACTTCCATAGTCGCCGTGATAAAAAAGGGATTCTCGGATATCCCGAAAATAAGTCTGCCCTTAACCCTAATTCTGCTCGTTGCAAGCCTAATTGGTGTCCAGGTTGGAATATTTTTCGTTCGGCGTATCTCAGGGGCCGGCTTTCGCCGCTATTTCATCTACGTACTGCTAGCCACCATTGCAATGATTGCCTTCGATTTAATCGGTACATTAGTATGACGCTCCCTGTAAAGTAATGCATTGAAAATTATGCCCTCAGGTGGATTTAAAAAAAATATGTACTAATATGTTCAAGACCCTTTCGAAAGCTGTTTTTGGTGATTATACTTACAATAGAATTAATTTACCAATTTGGACATAACAGGGTAGGAAATGTACATACAAACCTCTACACAAGAAAAACTAAACCTTGGGATCGGCAATTACCAATGTAACTGGGGTATCCATATTGCCGGGCTTTATGAAACTGAGGCTGAGCGGGAGGAAATTGTTATGGGGTACCTTCATCAAGGGGACATTGACGGTGACCTGCAGCTGTATACTCCGGTTGAGCACAGTGTCACAGATTTTCAGCACAGCTACTCCAGAGCCTATCCACAGTGCAGTGAACATCTACACAACCAGCAGCAATTCCAAGTGAGCAGTGCAGAAAAGCTGTACTATCCGGACGGGATATTCTCCCCATGGAAAATGGATGAAAACTTAGATGCTTTCTACCGGGAAAGCCAAAAAGCAGGCCGCAGAAACGTAAGGGCCACGGCAGATATGGTGTGGGCGCTTGCGGCTATACCGGGAACTGAGCACCTAATGGCCTACGAATCAAGGCTGAACTATTTTATTCCCGGAAAACCGTGGATCAGCCTCTGCCTCTATAATATTACTAAATTCGATGGGGCAACTATCATGAATGTGCTTCGCACTCATCCCTACACATTGAATGGCGGCGTTCTCACAGAAAACCCCTACTATCAGGATCCCGATATTTGGCTCGCAGACAACGCGCCTCAGTTCTTAAATCACTGATAAATATGCATAACACCCACATTGAACATGAGTTATTTTTACTAATGCTTCATTTGTCGCAGCGAAAAAATATTTATGAAATAAAGCGAACTCTCATCGAAGCCCTAAACTCATTATGGCCGGTGGTTACATTTTGGGAGACCCAAGAAATTGACCAGCCTCTTACCGGCCAAGCAGAGGGGGAGGTTGCCACAATTGAGATTGCAACTACCCAGCATTTCTTCGGAAAACTGAGCTACAGTTATAATAGCTCTGATATCACTCCTGAAGATCATTCACTGATTAGAAACGCAGCAAACATGACCGCAATTATTATGGCTAATCTGTTTCAAAGTCAGCAGCATCAACAGGAAATCCAGGCACAGGCGAGGCTGCGCTATGAGAACTACTTCAAGACCGCCTTTGATAAAATGCGTTTGTATGCACTAACCTTTGACCCCGAGGGAACGATTCTGTTCTGTAATCAATATTTTATAGAGAAAACCGGTTGGACTCATGCCGAGATTCTGGGAAGCAAGTGGTATGAATTGAGCGTACCTGAAGATCAGGAAGAACACCCTGAAGTTGAAGCTTTTAAGGCTGCAATTCAATCGAAATCTCCGCTTTCACATTATGAGAATCGAATCTATACTAAATCGGGGGAATCACGATATGTATTGTGGAACAACCTTATTTTGTATGATGATCAGCAGCAGGTGCATTCAATTACCACTATCGGTGCGGACCTAAGCGATCAGAAAATGGCTGAGAAGCGACTTAGAGAAGAGCTGAATGAGAAGACAACTCTCATAAAAGAGATCCATCACCGGGTAAAGAACAATCTCAATGTGGTTACCAGTCTTTTGAATCTGCAAAAAAACGAAATCACCGATGTAGAATCAGCTAAGGCTGCTTTTGAGGAGAGTCAAAAACGGATTATTACTATGGCTCTTGTTCATGAAGATCTTTACCAATCAGCAAAACTTTCCGAGATAGATATGTCGTCGTACGTGCATAGTCTCGTCTCACGACACCGGGAATTGTTTGCCGGTCAAGAGAATGTAGCCTTCGATCTGGATATCCAGAGTGTCTCTTTGGATATAACAAAAGCTGTCCCCGTCGGGCTAATTATCAACGAGCTTGTAACAAACGCTCTCACCCACGCTTCTACTGAAAAGCAGGAAGTGACCATTTCCATCAGCCTTCAAAAGCGCGTTGCGGGGATGTGTACACTAAGGTTTCATGACAACGGATGTGGTCTGCCAGAAGACTTCGATATTCGCACACAAAAATCACTCGGATTGAATCTGGTCAACATCCTCACACAGCAAATTGACGGAAGCTTACGCTGCTTCAATAAGAAGGGGGCCACTTTTTATATAGAGTTCCCAAACCCGGAAGAGTCCCCAAAAGCCGGTGCTTAATTCACATGCGCCCTGCCGTCAATCTCAATATTTTGGGCTTTTTGGTGCAGCAGACTAATTGCCTGGTACCACATGTATGCAGAGGCCCGCAGGTTAAGGAAATCCAAACGGTAGAGGGAGTTCTTATGATAAAACTCCAGCTTCTCTTTATTTTGAACATTCTCCCCGAAGATCTCTTCAATCGGAAAAAACTTGGTTTTACCAACTGTAGTATGAAACTCTATACCATGCGGGTAAAAATAGGCTCGCCCGGTATTCAATCGCTTCAGCGGCTCTGACCGATAACCTCGCCACAAAATAGCCGGCCCCTCTTCAAGCAAGGGGGTGGAAGTGTTCATATCTCGGCTTAGATACTCGATAAAATACTTAATTTGCCAATCATTCCATTCTGAAATGGATGTATAGACCAGAGGGCCGGTGACAGGTTGTAATACACCATATTCATCATATCGAAAACTGTAACCGCATTCACGGCATTCGGCTGTATCACCTTGGGAATAGAAAGAAGCAATTGCTTTACAGTGCGGGCAGACAAACAGCACACGTTCGATATACTCCGCCTGACGTTTTCCAACAAATCGCATACCCTGGGTTCGATTCCACTCCAATTCGTTATGTTCAATCCGCTCTTCCAAGATTCGCCTGCACGTCTCACCGTCAATTTCCCTCAACTCTTCAGGAGTAAAAACTATCTTGTACTCAAGAAACACTTTTCCACGACGGAGCCCACGGGCCCATCGAGGTTTAGACAGGTACCCGCCTCTAATCACAACCCCGACCACCGGCAGTTTTAATTTATGAATCAGTCTTGAAACAGTAGGTACATGACGCAGGGAACGACCGTCCCAGGAGCTGTTCCCTTCTGGAAACACCCCTATTACACCCCCGCGCTTCACAATTCGAATTATCTGTGCCACGGTTGTGGTATCGGTAATAAACTTGCTTGTGGGTATTGAACCTAATAACTTCATGAGAATTTGAAAGAGCCTGGTGCGAAAGACACTGTCGGAGGCGATAAACTGAATATCTTGCAGCAGAAAAGAGCCCAGAAAAAAAGGATCCCAATAGTTCACATGATTACCCACTACGATGTATGGGGGTTTGATGTCCTTAAGTCCAACTTTATCTTCAATTTCCAAATTATATCGATGCTTTAGAATGATGTGAATGATGGGACGGATAAACTTTATGAACAATGGGTTTGGTGTAATAGTCCGTTTTTTAGTTCTCTTTTTTTTATTTTTAGCTGTGGTAGTTTCTCGCATTAGCCTGCCTTTGTGTTTATATGATGGGGATACCAGATGTGATTGGCCTTATGCACAGCCCGTCTTTTTGAAATAAGTAAAAAAGCTCCAACCACAAACAGCAGGTAAGCAGCGCTCACAGCAACAGCAAGCCAAAACAGCAGAGGGTTATTGTTTGTTACGCTGTATCCCGGCAGATTGATACTGAGTATAAACGGTATAGCCAAAAGAAAAGTAATCCCTGTAGAGAACATATAATCCGAGGCGGCGGGAGTTTCAAAGTTCGGGTCTACAACCCGCAGAAGGGCCAGTCCCGTCGGCAGGGTTCCGGTTGACACTCCATACACCAACAGCATTCGATGAAACTGATGATCCGTATAAATTCGAGAACAGAACCACGGGACAATTAAGAGGGCTAAAGTTCCTGCTATAGTACTGAGAATGAGTATCTGAATGAGGTACTGCCCAACTATTACCAGGGATATCCCTCCGACTGCGGCGGCCACCATTACATCGACCGATAATCCTGAAAACCTGCTAAGGGTGTGATTGTCAAAGGTATAATCTACATCGAGTTTGCTAGCCACGAAACGAACTATCATGGCAACTACGGCGGAGAATACAAAGTTGATGCCCCACAAGTTTACTGCTAATTCGTATCCCAAAGGACCGATTAAACCAAGTAGGGCGGTAAGTCCCTTAAGAAATAAATAACTAATAAGATAGGTAAAGAAAATCAAACCTAGATGAAAGGTCATCGAATCAATTGCTTCCGTTTCGGTGCTGAGCCTGCTCCCAACAGGCTTCTCCTCATGCTTCTGATATAAGCCTGTCCGCACCCCCCGGCTGCGGAGAATTTCAATTTGATCGCGCTTGACCCAACCGCGACGAATGCCGTAGTTAATCAAAAATACGCCCCCGAAACAGGCCCATAAAAAGCCTACCGCCGCAAAAGTGAGACCAACTGTTCCGGCACCGGCAAAGCCCATGGGCTCCCAACCATTACCAATTGCAAAGGCTTGCCCCGGCCCCAAAACGAAACCGAGGGGCAGCAGAAAGCCAAAGGAAGGAAAGAGGTTGGGAAAGAGAGTCGACATAAACAAAAAGGTTATCAGCAGCCCCAGCAATGCCTGCAGGGCATATTGGGAGAGCACCGCTACTGAGGTGGCAAAAATCGCGGGATTGCCCTGTTTTTCTTTTGGAGGTGGTTTGCGCAGAGTCATGGCAATAAAAGAAATATTCAACAGATGATAGACCATCTCTCCAAAGCGAACCGTTGTCAACTGCAGTGCGGGAAACACAAAGTTGTACATGACCAGCAGAATAAAACCTGCTGTCAGGGCGTTGGGAATTAAATATTTTTGGAAGAAAGCCATCCTAGATCGAATGAAGGTCGACAGCAACAATGCTATGGAGATAATACCAAAATCAAGAACCAAGCCCCAGGAAAAGTCCATACGCACCTCCACTCGGATGTACTGTAATACATCTTATATGATAATGCAATAAGACTTTCCTTTGCTTATATGTACTCGTTCATATGTATCACAGTATAAAATACTTTGACTGGATGTGAGAACAAGTTGTATGTTGTAGGTAGGAGAATGCTATGGCTGGT
>JAWLDZ010000052.1:0-2450 GCA_041686355.1 Spirochaetaceae bacterium | reverse complement strand
TATTCCTTTGGAAAAATGAAGGTTGACGGCCGGGAATACACGCAGGACCTCATCTTGTACCCTGAATCGATCGAAACTTCATGGTATCGAAGGGAAGGCCATAATCTCTCAATTGACGACATCCCCCGAATAATTGAGCAAAAACCGGATGTGTTAGTGGTAGGCACAGGTGCATCAGAAATGCTGCATATACCGGAGGCCACTACCCAAAAGCTTTTAGAACTCGGCATAGAGATTGTAGCCGCGCCTACCGACCGGGCGGTTAAATACTACAATCGATTGAAATCTAAAAAACATACTATTGGGGCTTTTCATCTTACCTGCTGAGTTTCCTATTTTCCGCTAATGCCCTGCCATTGCATTGAACTGCTGTTCGACAGCCTTCACAATTAAACTCCGCATAGCGCGTTCAGAACCGGGCTGTATCCGTGTACGCAAATCGGATAAAGATAAGGCTTCTCCCACTTCCAAACTCACCTGGCAAGTTCGAGGGTGTCTGCGTTGTCCAATGGTACCTCCCTCCAAACGATTTACCGCATCCAACAAGTTCAGCAAAAATTCAATATGGCGGTTCGTATCCTGACTCTCTAGGGCATACTCGGGCTGCAAGTACGCCAGAAGGTCAACCACCTCTAAATGGCGGGCATACAGTTCGGCTTCAGCGGCAAGATACTCATTTAATGAGGAATCCAGCTGCGGCTCCAGTGAATGAGACCCCTCCTCCTGCATAAAAATCCGGTTCCAGCCTGCCAGCCGCACAATGTATATCCTTGGAGTAAAGCCCTTCGGCGGGTGCTGAATTCCGTAGTGTTGTTCCTGCATACCCAGTAGTGCGTCTACCAAGCCCTCTACCCGGAGCCGGCTGCACTCCAATGCTCCGTCGGTGGGCATTTGAATCCCGTAGTACTGCGCATAAAACTGTTCGATTTTCGAGAATAATTCTGCACCCACACGGGATAGGATCGGCTGAACATCCTTCGGCAGGGTGTCTCCGGACAGGATATCCATTCCAGTCTCGATCTGCAGCTCATGGATCAATGAGTGTAGGACTTTTCTCTTTTCCTGCTCAGTATTCCCATATTGATAGTATTGGGAGATCGGCAGTATCCGGACATCCTGATCAAGGCCCTGTTGTTGAAGATCCTGCTGGGCCCACAGGGATAGTTGGGCAAATCCCGGTTCAAGCGCATGTACAATTTGGTTGTGGTAGGTCACCTGCCCCTCCGGGGCAAGGGCAATCGGGTACTGTCCCTGCAGCATATAAGTGCGCACTACATCAAGCCCGTTGCGATCCAGTTTGCGGTGGTGAACAGGGATGCCTCCCAGCCGGGAGAAGAGCCACTCCAAGCGCTTGCCGCCCCACACCGGAACCCCCCTTCCATATAAAAAGTGGGCGTGGGGACGCTTAGGAAATCGAGCTTTTTGTGCACGGGCATAGCTTGGAAGCTGATTGTTAAGCATATAAAAAAGCACCTGCGCATCGTGTACGTGCACATGGCGAAACACAATTATGAGCTTACTCGAGCCGCGGGCGAACTGCTGATATTCCTGGAGAAGAGTGTCCATATGCTCCGGGCGGTGAATGTGCAGCCCCAATACCCGCTTCACGTACAGCGGCCCGAGAGTCCTGGCAAGATGCAGCACCAGAGGGTTCAGCCGCGGCGCTACAAACTTGAGTTTATCTCTTACTCCTTCAAGCTTCACTTTCACCCCTCCCTGTTATAATAGAACAACTACAATAAGAACTCATAAGCGTCACTATATATGATTTAAGGGCTTTTGTGAAAGAAATAAAATGCTCCATCTCCGCCGCTTCCATTCTGTATTAATTCCATTTTAAGCTGTTTTGATCTATAATAAGGGTATATGTACGAAGAGTATCAGCGAAACCAATCCGAATCTGTATTTGAGAAAGCCTATACCAAGGGGCGGCGGCAGATTTTTTCACTTTACCCGATAAAACGCCGGCACAAGCGGATACTCACCCTATCCGCAGTATTAGAGCACGCATCCTACCAAAGTGAATCCTATTTAGGGGTACAGGAGATACCTGTGCGGCGGATAATCGGGACAGAGAATCGAAGCAGTGAATATTCCAAAGATTTCTACCCGCTGCACAAAAGAATGAAGCGTAACTGGAGTACTATATACCGCATGATGAGCGAAGGCACAATTTTCGAACCCATAAGAGTGATCGAGTATGGGGGATATTATTTTGTACGGGATGGAAACCACCGTGTTTCTGCGGCGAAATTCCAGGATAGAGAGTATATTGCAGCTGAGGTAGTACACTACAGTCTTCCCTTTTCCCTGCCCCGTAACCTGCATTGGGGCAATCTTGAGCTGCTGGAGGAAAAACACCGTTTTCATCAGCATACTCGGGCTTTTGAAGTGCTTTCGGAAAATGAGTTTTATGTTCGCTGCCCCCACAGCTGGCGGTGGCTGACCAC
>JAWLDZ010000051.1:15161-16261 GCA_041686355.1 Spirochaetaceae bacterium | reverse complement strand
TTTGCGGGCCCATTCGGGAACGTTTTTCATTGCGCAGCTGTGGTCGATCTGGACGATCAATACATCGCCGACTTCCATCTCTTTCAGTTTATTTTGTGCTTTCACCAAGGGTACCGGGCACGCTTCACCGTAACAATCCAGTTCTACTTCCTTCATTTCATTTCTCCTTACGCTTCTTGTTCTTTTCTGTTGGCCCATTTATCTGCTGCAATCCACAGCAGGGCGATAATGAGCAGTTGGATAATGACTGCGCCCAACCAACCGAACAGATCCGGCAGGAAGACAGCTTTACCCTTCAAAATTACATTCAGTTTCCACCATCCGAAATCGTATGCTCCCCATAGTGATCCTATTACAAAGAAAAACAGTGAGAGCAGCTGCATAGTGAAACCTTCACCTACCCGCATTAGGGTACCGGATGCGCATCCTCCGGAGATAACCATTCCGATTCCAAACATGAACGCCCCAATTGCAGTAGCCAGACTTACGGGCACTACATATGCCTGCCCGGGAATCGGCAGTCCCTGTACATGGGCGCCATACTTTATGGCAATAAAGCCGATCGAAGTAATGGCAAATGCTAAGAGTACCGCTTTACTGAGGTTGGTTCCTCCCGTAAGGAAGGGATCTCGCATTGCAGCGGTGAAACAGAACCGCGCTCGTTGTAGAATGTACCCAAAGGCAAGTCCTGTGACCCAGAACAGGACTAACTGCTCATTTCGGGTTCCCAGAAAAATACCAAATGCAACAATAAGAACGAGCAACGCCATCCCGATGGGAAGTTGGTTCTTTTTTTTCTTTCGACTTCGTGTACGGGAAGAGCGTCGAATGCTGCTTCCGCCCGAGGACGAAGTAGCTGTAGAGTTTACGTCACTCACGGCTGTATAACCCCCTTCAAATATAGATTATTTACAACATATCTTACAATATTGTGCAATTTTTCTCAATAAAAATATATAAGAATATCTTTATTTTTTTTATTGTGTATATAAAAACTGTTTTATTCACTTTTTTGAGTATGAATAAAGAGAAAAATCATAGGTTTTCTCTTTTTTGTGCGCAGGAGCAGCCTGGTGCCGCCCTCAACCCCTCCCTCAACC
>JAWLDZ010000051.1:0-15061 GCA_041686355.1 Spirochaetaceae bacterium | reverse complement strand
TATTCACTTTTTTGAGTATGAATAAAGAGAAAAATCATAGGTTTTCTCTTTTTTGTGCGCAGGAGCAGCCTGGTGCCGCCCTCAACCCCTCCCTCAACCCCTCCCTCAACCTTGCCGTTTCACCTGCCCCGGCACGGTGTTGCCGGCCGACGTGGGGCTGTGTGTGCAGGGCTTATGGGCTTGCCCCTGGGAGTTGCCAATTTACGAGACTGCTCTTACAATGCTGTGTACAGGAGCAGATATGAAACACAAAGCTAAAACAGATAAAATCCCTGACAGTATCCCTGACAAAGCGGACTTAAAGCGTGCTTTCGAGCGGGTTTCAGGGGTGGTACGCCATACTCCGCTGCTCAGCTCGCAGACCTTTGACCGGATGACTGGAGGCACGCTGCTGTTTAAGTGTGAGAACTTTCAGACGGGCGGGGCTTTCAAGTTTCGGGGAGCGGTGAATGCGGTAAGCTCTCTTCCGGATGCGGATGCCCGCAAGGGAGTAGCCACTCACTCTTCCGGAAACCACGCCCAGGCGGTGGCATTGGCGGCGCGTATGCGCGGTGTTACCGCAACAATTGTGATGCCCGAGACAGCACCGCAGGTGAAGGTGAATGCGGTTCGAGGCTATGGGGCGGATATCCGTTTTTGCAAGGCAACTCTGGCAGCCCGGGAGGCGGCCCTTAAACAGGTTGTAGCCGAAACTGGAGCAAGCTTTATCCACCCTTCTAATGATGTGCGGGTAATCGCCGGCCAGTCAACGGTTTTTCAGGAGCTGCAGCAGGATACTGCCGACCTGGATATGGTGCTTACACCGGTTGGAGGTGGCGGACTGCTCAGCGGGACGGCACTTGCTGCCAAACTCTTGGCTGAATCGGTGAAGGTAATCGGTTGTGAGCCGGCCCAGGCGGACGATGCCTATCGTTCATTCAAGAGCGGGGAGTTGGTTTTTCCTGATCATCCCGATACAATTGCTGATGGCCTTAAGACTGCTTTAGGGTCTAACACCTTCCCGATTGTACAAAAGTTTGTTGATGATATTGTGCTGGTGCAGGAGGAAGAAATCCTGCAGGCAATGAGGTTGATCTGGGAGCGGATGAAGATTGTGGTGGAGCCCTCGGCGGCGGTACCCCTGGCAGCCCTCTTAAACGGCTCGCTTGATGTAAGTGGGGCGCGGGTTGGAATCATTTTATCCGGCGGCAATGTTGACCTGGATGCCTTGCCGTGGTACCGATAAAGGAGTGAATATGGATTGGAGAGACCAAGTACATAGACCGATTCTTGTAGTGAATCGCGAGAGAGCTGAATCTAATATAAAGACAATGGCGGAAAAGGCCGCTCAGAGCGGAGTTGCATTCCGTCCTCACTTTAAGACCCATCAAAGTGCCCATGTAGCTGAATGGTTTGCAGCTCGCGGGGTTCAAGCCATTACCGTATCCTCCGTACGTATGGCTCTCTATTTTGCTGCCCATGGATGGAAGGACATTACCATTGCTTTTCCAGTAAATTTGCGGGAGATTGATGATATCAACGACCTGGCTGATAAAGTAAATTTGAATCTACTGGTACTTTCGGAGGCTGTAGCAGATGAACTGGCAAGGAAGCTGAAAACAGAGGTTGGGGTGTGGATAAAGATTGATGTGGGCTACGGCCGCACTGGAATCCCCTGGGACAGAGCAGGGGAGGTCGTACAGCTGGCGGCTCAGATTGTAAAGACGGAGCGTCTGCAGTTTAAGGGTGTGCTCACCCATGCCGGTCATACTTACCATATCCATTCTCTCAACGCACGGGCGGAAATTTTTAGACAGTCCGCCGAGCGTATGCAGCACCTGCGAGATGAAATGGTCGATGCTGCGGTAATAACCGGACCGGAGGGGTGTGCAATTTCGGTCGGTGATACTCCCGGTGCGACCGCGGTTGACAGTTTTGCGGGAGTTGATGAGGTGCGGCCGGGCAATTTTGTTTATTTCGATGCCCAGCAGTACCGAATCGGCTCCTGCCGAGAGACCGACCTGGCCGCTGCGGTAGCTTGTCCGGTGGTAGCTGTGCATCCGGAGCGGAAGGAAATTGTATTGTATGGCGGGGCGATTCATCTTTCGGGACAGTTTGAGATTCTCAATTCCCAGGAGAATTCATCGGCGCGTATGTATGGCTATGTAACACAGGCTATGCCCGATGGCTGGGGTGAGATTGAGAGTCAGAATTATATGCGGGCAGTGAGTCAGGAGCATGGGGTTGCGAGGGTGAGTGAAGAGATGTGTCGGCAGGTAAAACCGGGAGATATCCTGTGTGTAATACCGGTGCACTCCTGTCTGGCGGTTGATTTACTGGATACCGCTATTACCACCCACGGCGATCTGTTTTCACTGGATTTATAATGAAATACGTACTGCATAACGGAGCTCTAATTTCTGCAGAAAAGGCCCATCTGCCAATTTCACAAAGAGAGGTACTGTTCAGCTTTGGAATATACGAATCATTAAAAGTACGGGGCGGGGTGCCTCTGTTTGTTGAAGAGCATCTTGAGCGGCTCTCCGAATCCGCCCGAATTTTGGATTTACAGTATTCCTATGATCAGTCCCATTTTATTGAAGCTATACAGCGTCTGATAGAGGCAAACCGCTTGGATGATGCAACCTTGCGGATTCAGATGTTCGGTGGGGATGAACCGTTCTATTATGTAGTTCCTTTTCCCCTGCCGCGGTATCCCCGGTGGTATTACAGTGAAGGGGTAAGGACTATCAGTTATGAGGGAGAGCGGGTGATGCCGCGGGCTAAATCAAACTGCCTGCTGCTGAACTATATTGCTTTGCGTGAGGCGCAGCGGCGGGATGCGGTTGAGGCTCTGCTGGTGAACCGTAATGGCGATGCCTTAGAAGGTACTCGCAGCAATCTGTATGCCTTTCAAGACGGAACCCTCATTACCCCCGAGGAGGATGTGCTGTATGGGGTTACCCGAAAACATATTTTGGAATGGTTCGCGGGCCAAGGGTATTCCCTGGAGTATGCCCCCCTCCCCCTTAAGACACTCCTGAATTGCGAGTACGACGGAGTTTTTATCTCCAGTACCAGTATGGGTGCGGTTCCAATACGACGGATCGATACGGTTGAAATGCCTCCGTTCAATTCGGAGTGTGGTTTTGGGGATGTAATTACAAGGATAAACAGGCATTTAGAACAAAAAGAGATCCGGGAAATAGAAAAAGTTAAAAAAAATTTATGACACTGCTTTTTTCATCTACTACACTATAATTAGGCACTGTAAGTAGGATAACTATATGAGTACACAACAGGTTCGTTCCCCCACAGTCGTAATTCCATTTGATTCAGAATGCAAAACTGAGCTGTGTCAGGATGTATGTGTGTATCTTCGCCCCGAGGCGAATGGAATACAAGTAGAAAGTGCCATGATGCGCACTATTAGTACAAACCCCCGCTACAATGAAAATGTAAAACTGGTGTACCTGGCGAATATCCCCGGCGAATTCATTGCGAAGCATCGGATTATCGAGCAGCATTATCGTCTTAAAATATCCTTTGCAAAACAGGGGAAGCGTCTATTTACCGACTATATGCAGCAGGAGTTTAGTCGTTACTATAAAGTTTCCTTTGAAGAGGCTGAGATATTAGGGGCTTTTGAAGCGATGAAACGGCTTCACTATACCCGTGAAGGACTTTTTAATCTGTGGGTACCCGCGGAGGATGTGCTTCACTTAAATGGTCAGACGATTAAACGGGTGAAGGATCTGTTTATCGTTAATTATGATATACCGGCAATTTTATTTAAAAATCGGACCAGTACCGATATTGCGGTAATGATTCTACGCACAAGGTTGGGTCCTGGCAATATCCACTCATTAATGGAGGATATGGTAGAACGCTTGAAAGTAGGTGGCCTTCTGCAGCAGTCGGAGGCATTTACCCGGGTGTTCCATTTTTCCAGAAGCCCCTTTGAACAGATACTTGACGGGATAGGCTTCCTCTATCAGCGTGACGGCACTCACATCCCGCTTCAGGAGATACAGTTTTACCATTATCTGCTGCAGCAGGGTATGAGCCCTACTGAGATACAGCAGGTTCTCCATTATCCGATTTTTGGCTTCTCAAGTGAAAAGGGAAAGCTGAAAGAACAGACCGTGTACGCCGCCAGCTATGGAATGGATTATAAAAGGGCATATCAGATGCTACTATCTGCAAAAGCGCAAATTCTGCTTGACTAAATAGAATTTATAAAAATACTAACAAGATATATGAGTTGCTTTGCCATATTTGATGTTGATCATACTCTCCTCGATGGCTCTACAGGTAAAGAACTGGCTGTCATGTGTGTCCGAAGAAGGCTGGTGCCGGTTTCAGTTCTGTGGAAAAGCCTGATCCTCTATGTTCGTTACCGTATTGGGCTGCTCCCGCAGTCTGTATTGGAGGCCGGTATTTACTCGCTGAGGGGGGTGTCGCTGCAGGCCCTCAGCCAGGTAGCGGAGGAGATCTTCGATTCCCACATTAAGCCTAAATTGTATGTGGAGGCTCTGGAGTTTATCAGAAAGGAACGGAGGGCTGGAAGAACGGTGCTGCTGGCAACCTCCGCACCGGAGTTTATTGTTCAGCCCTTAGCCAATTGCTTAGATATTGAAAATCTGCTTGCTACTAAGTTTGAAGTAGAGGATGGGCTTTTAACCGGCCGGTTTCAGGGTGCACCGGTCTTTGGAAAGGGTAAGGAGCAGAGGGTGCTTGAATTAATGCAACGCCAGAGTGTTGACCTTGGCTGCAGCTCTTTCTATTCCGACAGCTGTTTTGACCTTCCACTTCTGGAGCGAGTGAAGGAGCCGCATATAATAAATCCTGATTTAAAGCTGCGCCGGATCGCCCGAAAGCGGGGCTGGCCGGTATATCGGCTTCGAAACGTAGCCGGCAATCGGAATATTTCTGAACTTCAAAAAGAGTACTGAAAATGAGTACTGAAAATCTGAATGAGAAGTTTGTCCTGGCGGTAGATGTCGGCGGTACGGTTACCCGTGCGGTTTTGTTGAACTCTGCAGGACGGATCAGTGCCCGCCACTACCTGGCTTCCAGCACTATCTCGTCGGAAGAAGGCGCAATAGAGCATGATCCGGAAGAACTCTGGCAGACAGTTCGCAGTGTAATTATACAGCTTATAGAAACAGAGAACCTGTCTCCTGGACAAGTGACTGCGCTGGGATTGAGCGTTCAGCGCGCCACTTTCTGTTTGTGGGACCGGAAAAGCGGAAAACCCTGTACCAACTTTATCAGCTGGGCGGATATCCGGGCTGCCGGGCAGGCTTACCGGATGAACCGCAGGGTACCATGGAAATTACTGCAGTTGGGAGCCGGAATATTAAGCAGAATAACCGGCAGTACCTTTTTTATGGCAGCCTCGCAGCTCAAATTTGTCACAGACCATATATTAACACGCCTTGTATGGATTTTTGAAAGAGACCCCGTGCTTTATAGTCGAGCAAAAGCGGGGGAGGTGTTGTTTGGAACTATCGACACCTTCCTTCTGTACCGCCTGTCTGCAGGACGACTCCACGCTACGGATGCCTCTAACGCCGCTGCAACATCCTTGTACAATCCCTTTGACCTCCGGTGGAACAGCCTGTTCTGTAGAATGTTCTCTATTCCAATGGGTATTCTGCCTGAAGTAAGGGATACAGCGGGGGACTTCGGAACAATAGATATTCCCGAACTGCAGCATTTTTCTATTCCAATCCGAGCACTGGTTGGGGATCAGATGTCGGCCCTGTTTGGTCACTGCTGTTTTTTACCCGGTGAAGTAAAGATTAGTCAGGGAAGCGGTTCTTTTGTCGATGTAAATGTAGGTGCGCGGGGCAAGGGATCGAGGCGCGGTTTGTTTCCGCTGGTAGCGTGGAAGCTGGATGGGCGGGCGACCTATATGCTTGAAGGATCGGTTGCAACTGCCGGAAGACTGATCGATTGGTTAGGTCATGGAATCGGATTGTCGGATACTCCCAAAGTCTTGAATGATTTTGCCGCACAAACTGAGGACAGTAACGGGGTGGTGTTTGTCCCGACTCCGGCGGGAATTAGATTTCCCTATTTTAACCCGAAGGCTCGGGGTACCATTTTCGGATTGTCCCTCACAACGCATCGTCGCCACGTAGCTCGGGCCGTGCTGGAGGGAATTGCCCACCGCATAGTTGATATTCTCGAGGGCATAACCAAAGATACCCATCAGCGTATCATACGGGTAAAGGTTGACGGCGGGGTAAGTCAATCCGACATACTGCTGCAGCTGATCTCCGATTTGTCTGGGTACGAGGTTGAGCGTGCTCCGGAGGTAGATATGACTGCGGTAGGAGCCGGCTACCTGGCCGGGTTGTCGGTCGGGGTCTGGACATCCCTTGAAGAGCTGCGCGAATTAGGCGAAGAGTACCGAGTGTTTACTCCGAGAATAGGCTCGGAAGAGAGGGCGGAAAGATGCAGACGGTGGCACAAAGCGGTGGGGACAGTCGTGCGAATGTATAAATAATTAAAAATACCAAACACAAGGTATACATCTTTATAGCTTACGGCTGGTATAGTACAATTTTATACAGACTTAGAAGGGTGAGGCGGTGCAATGGGAAAGATACTTTTTACAACGGTGTATGTGCTCTATTTTTCGGTTATTTTGCTGTTGACGCAGGTGGTGTTTTTACTGCCCTATTTTTTACTGCGATTAGTGGGGCTGAAACCTGCGGCTTTGAAATTCATGAAGTACGCCTCCATGGCTATGGGACGAATGGTAATAATAGCGACCGGTACAAAGGTGGAGCTTCACGGAAAAGAGAATCTGCCCCAGAATCACCAGCGTATTTGTCTAGTTGCGAACCACCAGGGATTGTTTGATATTCCTCTGATTGCCGGCTACATACCTGTGTCAGCAGGGTATATTGCCAAAAAAGAGCTGGCTTGGATTCCGTTTCTCAATTTCTGGGTTTTTGCTGTTGGTTCGGTTTTGATTAACCGGAAAAGTCGACATTCGGCGGTACAGGCTATTAGTGCGGGGGTTGAACGCATAAAAGGGGGGCAGCCAATATGCATTTTTCCAGAAGGAACCCGCAGCCGCTCAATGCAGATGGGTACGTTTAAGGCAGGAAGTCTGAAACTTGCCCTCCGCTCAAGGGCAACCATTATCCCGATTACTATACGCAATAGCTTCAGTATGTACGAGGGCCCTGGCTATATGCAGCCCACCACCGTTTCTCTGTATATTCATCCTCCGATTGAAACTGAGCGGCTTGATACTGAGAGGCAGAAAGGCTTAGCCCAGCATTTGCAGCAAGTTATTGCCGGACCGCTTGCGGATGATCAATGAAACTACTCAAGGGTTTCGGTAGACATCCTTATCGTCCCATCTATGAAAAGTTTAAAAGTGAAAGGCAGGCACAGCTATACGCCGTCTGTCCGTATGTGTTTTATGTGCACAGCTTACTATTGGTGCTGTTGGTAATCATGGAGCGAGTCTACCTTAAAACTCCTATCCTTTTATGGCTCGAACTGTCAGTGGCCGCGTGGCAGCTTATTGCAATACTTTCAAAGTGTAAGATAGGTTCGATATCTCCACGCTTTGTTCATCTAATATATGCTTTAGAAGTTTTTTTATTCACTGTACTGTTTTGTGCCTACTCCCTGACAATCATATATTATGACTTTCCCCTTGTATGGCAGGCAGGAGCAGTGTTGATCCTGACAATAGTGGTTTCGGTTGAGTTTCTTCCGGCTTACGCCCTGCGCAGTTTAATGCCCTTGTCAGTAGGAGTGCCGCTGTTGTGCTGGTATGTCCTTGTGTACACACTTATAGATCCGGAGCCCCTGTACATTGTTCTGGCTCTTTTTCCCCTTATCGCGTGGATAATCGGCAGTCTCACCGTACTCGTTATTGAAAGGGTGTATTACCGGGAGTTTCGCATGCGTTATCTGGCCGAGGGTCGGCGTGAAAAGGTGAAAGAGGAGTTGACGAATGTTGAGAGTCTGAATAGAAAATTAGAGGATACGAAGCAGAGCCTGGAAAAAGAGATTGAAGAGCGCAAGTCGATAGAAAAAAAACTGGAACAGGTTGCCGCAATCGATGAACTAACGGCAGTCTACAACCGCAGAGCAGGGTTTGAACTGCTGAAAGAGGCGTATCATTTTGCAAAACGCAAACAGCAGCCGTTGACGATAGCTTTTGTTGATGTGGATAAGCTTAAAATTGTAAACGACAATTTTGGCCATCAAGCGGGAGATAGTTTTTTAAAAGAGGTAGTGGAACTGTTGCGCAAGCATTTGCGCAAGAGCGATTCTGTGAGCAGGTTCGGAGGTGATGAGTTTTTGGTCATCCTGTCTGAATGTACCCAGGAGGAGGCTCACACTATCTTTAAGCGAATTGAAGAGGATATGGAGCAAATAAACAGAGGCGAGAGGTTGTTTCCCTTCAGTTTCAGCTATGGTATCGCCGAGGCTAGCTCTGCGTATGAGGAGAGTGTGCATCAGTTAATTGCTGCTGCCGACCAGCGAATGTATGTGAACAAACAGAAAAAAAAATGGGGCTAACCCAGAAATACTGCAGTCAGCCCCTTGGGAGTTACACTTTATATATTTTTAGGCAGCATTTACTTTAATGCTGCGGGGTTTTGATTCGGCCGTCTTAGCCAGTTCCAAGCGCAGTATGCCGTTTTTATAACTGCCCTCTATCTGCTCCACATCAACGTCCCTAGGCAGTGAAAAGCTTCTAGAGAATCGGCTGCGGCTTCGCTCATGTACGATGTAAGTGCCTTCGGTCTTATCTTCCGACTGTTCCTGAGCAGACTCTTTCTGACTTGCTTCTTCCTGAGCGGACTGCTCGATGGCTGGTAAGGCCGATATAGTCAGAACATTATCTTCAACCTGCACATCGATTTCCTCTTGGCTGTAGCCGGGCACTTCCGCCTCAATGATGTAGCTGTTTTCATTTTCAATTACATCAACAGCCGGGGTGCGTCGACTAGTAGCGTTCACCGTACCGAATAGATTGCTCAGCATTGTATCAAAATCGTACAAGCCTTTATTGTAGTTTTTTCTTGGATTATAATGTACCATGTACCTCATATTGTTACTCCTTGTAGTAATGTTTTCTACTTATATATAAGCAATATGTGTGCCAAGAATTCGAAAAGAAATATATTTGTTTAATGTAAAAGGAATTAAGAAGAAAAATAAGTATGTATGATGGAGGTAAATGTAGTTCTATAGCCGCGCGTAAGGGTAGAAATGATTCATAGTGTCAAAATATCCATTTATATGTGTCAAAAATACCCAATACAGGTTGTATTACCTGCATTGATGATTCAGAATGCTATTGTTACACTATAGTAGTGAAGAAGGGGTAAGGAGAAAGAGTGTGAAAAAGAAGTTATTTACGGCAGCAGTGCTGCTCAGTTTTGCATGTACTATTCCGGCTGCAGCAGAGTCTAGGGTTACCGGGAATTTCGGTGTGAACTTATTTGGTTATGATACGACTTATCTCACCACAGGGGTTATGTACCAAAAATCGGTACAGCCAGGTATGGATATGGTAGTCGGTGCTGATTTCGGTATTCACACCGAAAAGAATGCGGAAGGCAATGTAGAGGCGGATTTTCTCATACCTCTTCGCCTAGGGCTGCATTTTCCCTTTCAACAAAAAAAAGTTACCTACGGGTTTGGAACCGGTATTACTCCCACATTCCAGTTTGAACAAAGCGAGGATTCCGCCGGTTTTTTGATGGGACCCTATGTGAACGGAAGTGTACGGATCAAGGTACATCCGGTGATGAGTGTATTTCTACAATACCAACAGGATCTTCTGTTCGGAGAACCCGACTGGATTTACACGGGTTCCCGCTTTCTGATAGGCATTTCCTTCTGAACCTAACTTAAATGGAGTAGCATCAATGACCCAGTTTATTGTTCTTTTAGTTCTGTACGTGATTATCGGCAGTGTAATTGTGCTAATCGTTGCAAAAAAAAAGCAGACTCAAGAAGAGTTCTTTATCGGCGGACGGACTGCGCATTGGATTGTAACAGCCCTCACCTATGCTGCCACTACCTATTCGGCCTTCATGATGGTAGGTTTGGTTGGAATGGCGTATGGCACCGGTGTTGGGGCGATGATCTTCGAACTGGTCTACCTGGCTGCCACGGTTTTAATCCTGGTTGTCTACGGTAAGCGTATTTGGCACTTGGGGAAAACCCATGGCTATGTATCACCAATGGAGATGTTTGCCGACCGTTATGGGAAGGTGACCGAAGCCCTGGGAGCGATAGTGGCCTTTGTAGCTCTGATTCCGTATGCATCTGTGCAGGTTATTGGTTTAGCTCTGGTGTTTGGAAATTATGGAATCGGGTTTGTGACCGGTGTGACGATCGCCTCATTAATTATATTTGTGTGGGCCTTTCTTGGAGGACTTCGAGGCGTAGCATTAACCGATGCCCTGCAGGGTTTTTTTATGATGGCCGTTGCAATAGCTGTAGTTGCATGGACCGGGCAGGAGTTTGACGGTCTCGAAATGTCCACTTTTCCAAACCAGGTATGGACCCCGCTTTTTTTCATAAATATCACCCTGCCCTGGGCCTTTTTTGCCCTCACCAACCCCCAGGTGGTACAGCGCCTTTTTATCATTAAAGATCCTGCGGGGATCAAAAAAATGATTATTCTGTTTGCCGCCTTCGGTCTAATCTACACGGTGATTGTGACGGTGGTGGGTTTTGCCGCTAAGGCGGGTACCCTGGATGGAGTACTGCCGATGATTGAAGATCGGGATACCGTCATTGTCCAACTTATGGGCCGGATGGGAGCGATTTTGGCACTGCCCCTCGGTTTGAGTATCATTTTTGCTTCGGTATCTACCTCTAACTCGATTATTCTCACCCTGGCATCGATGATGACCCGTGATGTGTTCAGAATGCGCAAAAACATGATCATCGGTCGAGTATTTACCTTTGTAATGACCCTGTTGGTGTTTCTCTTTGCTCTACTGCGGCCGGACTACCTGGTTGAGCTTTCGGTCTCCTCCTCGCGAATACTGTTGGTTTTTCTACCGTTGTATATTGGTTTGTTTCATTGGAAGCGCGGCGGGGTATGTGCCGGAGTATTTACGGTGGTTGGAGGTGCGGCAATTGCAGTTCTAGTAAATGTCCTGGGTGCATCCCTCGGATCGATCTATACTTTTTTTGGAGTTTTTGTACTTTTCTTTCTCGGGGCACTGTGTGACCGGGTATTTGACCAAAACCGTACCGGGGTTCGTGACTAAACCTCAAAAATGGAGTAAAATGGCATAGTATTAAATTGAAATTATATTGATACTTCATTATTATTTTACATATGAACACTCCAGTTGCACCTGATCTTCGTAAAAACGATCCATTAATTCTGATCGTCGATGATGTTCCTGAGAATGTTGAGATTCTCTATTCTGTATTGTCCCAGGATCACTACCGCTTTGCGATTGCTCTGAATGCTGCTGAAATGCATAAGGCTATTGAGAAAGAGGTACCGGATCTCATATTGCTGGATGTGATGCTGCCCGACGGCAATGGATTTTCACTAGCTGAAGAAGTTTTATCAACACATAGCGATCGATACCTTCCCATTATCTTTATTACGGCTCGAGCGCATCTTGAGGATAAGGTGAGGGGCTTTGAGGCAGGCGGGGTTGATTACATTACCAAACCCTTTGAGGATGCGGAGGTAAGCGCACGGGTGAAGACCCATGTGGAGCTGAAGGCAGCTCGGGAGCAGCAGACCGCTTTGATCCAGCAGCTGCAGCAGGCCTTAGCAGAGGTGAAGCAGCTGCGGGGGATTATTCCCATTTGCGCCCACTGTAAGAAGGTGCGCAATGATGATGGGTATTGGATGCAGGTTGAGCACTATATTAGTGACCACAGTGAGGCTGAATTTAGTCATGGTCTGTGTCCCGCCTGTATGAACGAGATGTATCCTCACCTGATTGAAGAGGAGGAGGAATGAAAACTATCCCCAGTGTTTTTACCGGCTTGGCATTGATGCTGATAATGGGCGGGCCCTTTGTTACTCCTCTTTTCTCTCAAGATTCACAAGATTCACAAGATTTTCTAGAAAACGCAGCACAAGAACACATGTACTTTGAGCACATTGATAAATCCACCGGTCTTTCGAATATGGCCGTCTCTAGTATTGTTCAGGATTCTCAAGGTTTTTTGTGGTTCGGTACACAGGGGGGATTGAACCGCTATGACGGCTACGAATTTAGGACATATAAAAAGCAGCCCTTTGATTCAAACTCTCTGTCCCACGATCTGGTGCAAACCCTGTTTATGGACTCGGATGATATCCTTTGGGTGGGTACTTACAACGGTCTAAACCGGTTTAATTTGAAGAACGGGGAGATAACCCGTTATGAAAATGTGCCGGGGGATCCTTCCTCTCTGTCGGACGACGTGGTTGTCTCGATTTTGCGGGATGACGACGGCCGTTTATGGGTCGGTACCCTGGACGGGTTGAATCTCTTCAATCCGGAGTCCGGCGGTTTTATCCGTTACGCCCATGACCCGGAAGACCCGCACAGCCTCAGCAACAACACCATTCGTGCAATTGCCAAAGACCGACAGGGAGGGGTTTGGTTTGGTACCTACGGCGGGCTGAACCGCTACAATCCCGAAAGCGACGATTTTACAGTGTATACCCATTCCAAAGAGGACCCCCGAAGCATTGGTAACGATAACGTTATGGCCATTGCCCAAAGCGAACCTGGAAAGCTGTGGCTGGGAACCTGGGGCGGCGGGGGCTTAAGCAAGTTTGACATTGA
This sequence comes from Spirochaetaceae bacterium, assembly GCA_041686355.1. Lineage (GTDB taxonomy): Bacteria > Spirochaetota > Spirochaetia > DSM-16054 > Sediminispirochaetaceae > DSBN01. Next base: position 2,270 of record JAWLDZ010000051.1, on the reverse strand, counting down.
GTCGGGGCGCAGCACCAACTACAACTTGCCGGATAACCGGACCTACGTGCTCAACACCCGGAAAGAAGGCATAGTCTTTGCAGGAACCTGGGGCGGGGGGCTGATAGAATTTCATATTGAAAGCGAAGAAACCCGTCAGCACCTCTCCCAATCCTACGATAGATCAAGTATTAGCGAAGATATTGTATATTCCCTGCACTATGACGATTCGGGGGTTTTGTGGATCGGCACAAACGGCGGCGGAATTAATAAAATGAAACAGCCCGACAATGAGTTTACCTATTGGCAGAACAATCCTGATGATCCCGGCAGCTTGAGTAGGGGGAAGGTAAACGCGGTGTTTCAGGATTCTCGCGGTGTACTTTGGATTGGTCTCTACAATAACGGCCTTGACCGTTACAATGCAGATACCGGCCGTATGATCCATTACCGGCACAACGAGGAAGTTCCGCATAGCTTGAGCAACGATATAGTAACCGATATTTACGAAGACAGCCGCGGAAATATCTGGGTGTGTACCAACGACGGGCTTAACCTCTATGACAAGGAAGCAGACCATTTTGAGCGCAGGTTCGGCCCGGAGGATGACACCCCTCTCAAAGATCAGATAGTCTACGGTATCACTGAGGATATTGACGGATCGCTCTGGATAGCAAGCTACAGCAGCGGCCTGGCCCGCTATTACCCCTCCAGCGGCGAGATGGAATACTACCAGCACAACCCGGACAATCCACACAGCCTCAGCGACAGTTTGGTGTACAATATGCTGATCGACCGGAACCAGACCCTGTGGATTGGCACGAACAACGGATTAAACCGTTTCGACCGGAGCGACGGCTCCTTTACCAGGTATTATCATGACGAGACCGATCCCGACACGCTCACCAATAATACCATCCGGGAGCTGTACGAGGACAGTCAGGGACGCATGTGGATAGGGACTGTGAGCGGGGGCTTGAATCTGTATCATCCGGACACAGAGACGTTCACCCACTATATGCAGGAGGATGGGCTTCCCTCGAACACTATTTACGGGATTTTAGAGGATCAGCAAAATCGGCTGTGGATCAGTACCATGGATCAACTGGCAGTATTTGACCCTGAGCTTGAGCAGTTTCAAGTGGTCGACGAGGATAACGGAATTTGGGCGGAGCAGTTTTCCCGGGGACACTATGAGTCTGAAACTACGAATGAGCTGTACTTTGGTACCACCGAGGGTTTATACAAGCTTCAGCCGGGGGATTTTAGCCGGAATGAACATGTCCCGCCGGTGCGCCTTACCTCCTTTAGGGTCTTCGATCGGGAAGTAGATTTTGGGCGGAGCCTGCAGTTGGTGGACGAGATTGAGTTATCCTATAAAGATAAGTTTATTGCCTTTGAGTTTGCCGCCCTGGATTATGTGAATCCTCAAAAGAACAAATACGCGTATAAGCTGGAGGGCTTTGATGAAGACTGGGTCTACCCTGCAACCCGCCGCTACGCCAGCTATACCAACCTGCCCCCCGGCGAGTATACCTTTAGGGTCAAAGCCTCCAATAGTGACGGCATGTGGAATGAGGCCGGTTTATCAATCAATTTGCAGGTGGTGCCCCCGCTATGGAAGACCTCTACGGCGTACGTGTTGTACGGCCTTATTGGTCTCCTGCTGTTGTACTTGGTTCTGCAAATGATCAACCGTGAGCAGCGGCGGAAATTCGAGCTGAAAACTCAAGAGATAGAGCGACGGCGCCTTGAGCAGTTGGAGACAGAGATCCATGAGCGGCGACGGGTTGAAACCCAGCTTATCCAGGCTAAAGAGGAGGCGGAGAACGCCAACCGAATTAAAAGTGATTTTATCGCTAATATCAGTCATGAAATTCGAACCCCCATGAACGCGATTATCGGTTATACCCAGCTTATTCGTCGGCACAGCAAGGATGAGACTATTCACGGATTTCTGGATACCATCAAGCGCAGCGGTACCCAGCTGTTGGCATTGATTAATGACCTGCTCGACCTTTCCGCCATGGAAGTGGGGATGCTTAAGATTCACAATTCAGTAATGAACCTGGAAGAGCTGCTGCGGGATATTGAATCGATGTACGGCTACCGGGCGAATGAAAAGGGTCTGGAATTTGAAGCCGTAATGGAACCGGGCACACCAGTTGAGGTGTGTGCAGATGCCCATCGGTTGCGCCAGGTTCTCTACAATCTGGTAGGAAATGCAGTTAAATTTACCGAGCAGGGTAAGGTGCAGCTAAAAATACAAGGAACGCAGCGAGGAGAGAACA
>JAWLDZ010000050.1:0-16621 GCA_041686355.1 Spirochaetaceae bacterium | reverse complement strand
CGGCGGTTTTTCTTTGTAATATGTGAGAGATGATTCATGTTACAAAAAATTTATAGAAAAAACTTGACGATTTACAAACTTAGGGTGAGAATAGATTCATGTATCAAAAACAATTTGAAGATTAGGATTACTGAGAGGCTATAAATGAAAAGAGTTTATTAGTGATAGCAACCGTGATAGCCTTGCTTGTAATTATGACTGAATTGGCCATGATTTTGCTTATGTGGAAATACGGTGTAAACCGAATTTGATTAGTTTTTGAAATTTTATTAAAAGGAGAGACCATGAGAAATAGAAAAATGATGCTCTTAAGCGTAGCTTTTTGTCTTGTCTTGCTTATGCCGGTATTCGGTGGGGGCCAACAAGAAGGTTCGCCCGGAGTAAGTGAGGATGAGATACTTATTGGTAGTACCCAGGCTCTATCCGGGCCGGTAGCGAGTATTGGAACTCCCTTGGCGGAGGGTATGCAAGCCTATTTTGCCCATGTGAACAAAGAGGGGGGGATTCACGGACGTAAGGTAAATCTGCAAGTGGCGGACGATCAGTTTGATCCTTCGAGCACCACGACTTTAACCCGCCGGATGGTGGAGCGCGATGGGGTGTTCGCCATGGTCGGAAGTCTCGGCTCGCCCAACGTACTGGCGGTTATGGATTATTTGAACGATGGTGGGGTGCCCTTTGTATATCAGGGCGGCGGTGCCACTGAACTTGCTGTGCCACCAAAGGAATATGTGTTTCCCTTCCAGCCGAATTACCTTCTGGAAGGAAACCTGATGGTTAATTACATGGTAGAAGAGCTTGGTCATAAGCGCCTCGGTGTCCTTTACAGGGCAGCAGAGGATGGACAGAATGCCTACGATTCGATGATGGAAACTATCGAAATGTATCCTGATGCGGAGATCGTTGAGGCGATTTCAGTTGAAAGCGGAGACACCGATTTTTCTACCGCCATCAGTCGCTTTGAAAGTGCCGATGTGGACGGTGTGATGACCGTACTGTTTCGCCCCCAGAGCGATCAGTTTCTTGAACAGGCATATGAGTTCGGCTTGACCGAACCGACCAAACTGTTAACCTACGCCAACGCCGACCAAACCCTCATAGATGCGCTGGGAGCCGATGTGATGGAAAATGTTCAGTCGATGGCATGGGTGCTGGCCGACTTTGACAATCCGGATTTTCCACCCTGGCAGTGGTATGCCGAATATGTTGAGGAAGAAGGTGCCGTACCGAATGCCTATGGTGTAGCCGGTATGGTGGCTGCGGAAATTTTTACCGAAGCGGCAAAACGAGCTGGTGAAGATTTAACGCGGGAAGCACTGGTGGAGGCCCTCGAGAGCATGAACGGTTGGGACGGATATCTTGCACTGGGTGTGACCTATGGTAAGTATGATCCTAACGACACCACCTGCCGCCTTGGTAAGCAGAGTATGTATGTTATGGAAGTTCAAAACGGCGAATGGTATCCAGTCAGTGAGTGGATCGAGTATAAAGACCCAAACTAATGAGTTTGGACTTGTGTTGCGGAAGCTGAAGAGCGAAATTGGGCGGGGTGCGGCATGTGTGCACCCCGCACTTTTCCCATACGACGCAGCGCACTCTAGGGAAATACGAGGCGATATAGTATGAAAATACTCGAAATAGCCAATGTCGAGGTTGTGTTCGGCGGTTTGGTTGCGGTTGATGATTTTTCGATGATAGTCGAAAAGGGAACAATTCATGCTCTGATAGGACCTAACGGGGCAGGGAAAACCACCCTTTTTAACTCCATTACGCGGATAGGGCCGAGAACTAAAGGCAAGGTCTTTTTTAAGGGGAAAGATATAACCCGCCTGCCGGATCATAGAATGATTCATAAGGGAATTGCCCGTACATTTCAAAACCTACAGCTGTTCACCAAGATGACCGTCTATGAAAACTTATATTCCGGTTATGCTTTTCATTTTCAAAAAGCTTTTCCTTCCATTTTTTTTGGAGCACATAAGAAGTTTGCCGAGGAAGCGGAAGAGCGAATTATTGCGGTAGCCGAGACAATGGGAATTACCTCGGCTCTGTTCAACATTCCGGAGAACCTTTCCTACGGAATGCAGAAGCGAGTAGAGATTGGCCGCGCTATTATTTCAAATCCAGAAATGCTGCTCCTCGATGAGCCGGCAGCCGGTCTGACCCATCAGGAAACCGAAGAGTTGGATGGGATTCTGGCGATGCTCTGCCGTGAGCAGGGTATGAGTATTCTTCTGGTTGAGCATGACATGAATATTGTAATGAAGATATCGGATCGTATTTCAGTGATGAGCTTTGGTAAGAAGATTGCGGAGGGAACTCCGAATGAGATAGCCAACAATCCGGAAGTTATTCGGGTGTATTTAGGTGAGGAAACCAGTGCTTAAAGTATCAGATTTAAAGGTCTCTTATGGGCCGATACACGCAGTTAAGGGAATTTCCTTTAGTCTGGAGGAGGGGGAGATTGTTTCCATTCTCGGGGCTAACGGTGCCGGAAAAACCTCAACCCTGTTCGGGCTAATGGGAATTGTCAAAAGCCGCGGACTTGTCGAGCTGAAAGGAGAATCGCTCAAACGAAAGAATTCTACCGAGCCCACCACCAAGGGGATGGTGCTTTGTCCGGAAAATCGGCGCATTTTTCCCGAGTTAAACGTAGAAGAGAATCTGCGGTTAGGAACATTCGTACGCGGTAATTTCGCAGAAAATGTACAATCGGTATATGAACTGTTTCCGATTCTGCGGGAACGAAGCCGCCAGCTGGCAGGCTCTTTGTCCGGTGGAGAGCAGCAGATGCTCGCCGTAGGGCGAGCACTGGTAGCCTCTCCAGAGGTGCTGCTCCTCGATGAGCCCTCGCTTGGTTTAGCCCCAGTGATCGTTGATGAGATGTTTCGCGTTCTTAAGGGTCTGCGTGAAAAGATGTCGGTGCTGTTGGTTGAGCAAAACGCAACCAAGGCGCTGTCGATTAGCGATCGGGCATATGTTATGCAGAACGGCAGTATCGTGCATTCCGGAAATGCCGATGCGATGCTCAATGATGACAGCCTGCGCAAAGCATATTTGGGCATGTAGGAGCAGATGGTGAGTGAGTTACTTCAAGCAATAACAATAGGCATCCCGCAGGGTGCACTCTACGGGTTGATGGGCTTCGGAATAGCGATGATCTTTCGCTCTGCGGGAACCCTGAACTTTAGCCACGGATATTCGGCCATGGTGAGTGTACTGATTACTTTAAGTGCGATGCAGACATTTATCGGACTTAATTTACTGGACGGCCGGTCGGCCCTGTTCGCGGCTATACCGGTGGGGCTTATCGCCGGGGCGGTGTTCGGTGTTCTAATCGATCTGCTGCTTATGCGTCGAGTGAAGCATGTCTCCCCCGCAAGCATGCTTATGATCACCCTGGGGCTGCTGCTGGTATTTGAAGGGGCAGCTAACCTGATCTGGAGCCCGGATTATGAATCCTTTCCCCGACTCCTGCCGGGCTCTCCATTTATATTTGAGGGGATTGGTTTGTTTGAGGGAATACGGGTTGTATTCCGCCGTAACGATATTGCGGTGATGCTGATTGCCCTGGTGATTTCGGTGTCTATGGCTGCCCTCATGAAGTATACAAAGATAGGTTTGGCGATTCGAGCCCGGGGACAGGACCCTGTGGGGGCTCAATCGGTGGGCATCAATACCAATCGTGTAGACTCGATCGTATGGGGCCTCTCAATCACCCTGGCGGTTGTAGTCGGTATTTTGATCGCACCTATCACCCGGGTGCATCCGACCATGCTGATGAACACCCAGTTGCTGGGTATTACCGCGGCAGTTTTGGGTGGGTTTAGCAGTTTATTCGGTGCAATTTGGGGTGGACTTATGATTGGTGTTTTGGAACGACTGATTGACATCGTTCCGGCTTTAGATGGATATGAGACAGCTATAATCTTTTTTCTCATCATATTGATACTGGTATTCAAACCTAATGGTCTCTTTGCGGGCAAAGTCGGGAGGAAGGCGTGAAACGGATACTCTTACTTGGGAGCGGGATACTAACGGCAGGGGTGATCGCATTCCTACTGACAGGTGGAACCTATACTCTGGGAAATTTATCGCTCGTGCTAGTCTGGGCGATTGCTGGCATGGGCATGGTCATTATTATCGGAAATACCGGCCAGCTTTCCCTCGGACACGCGGCTTTTATGGCTATCGGGGCCTACTCTACGGCTACTTTTACCGAGCTTATCCCCGGGGTGTACGGGGGGATGTTACTGGGAACTCTAGTTGGGCTGCTGATTGCAACGGTGTTTGCCCTGCTGATAGGTCTGCCGGCATTGAGATTGCGCGGCTACTATCTTGCCATTGCTACCATTGCTTTCGGAGTTGGTATGGAGCAGGCCATTCGTGCCATGCCCTTTCCCAACCCGGTATACAACATTCCCCATATCCTCAGCTTTACGAGGTCGGGGCCGATCCGAGATGTAGCCACCTTTGTTCTAATGACCGTCCTATTTTTGCTGTTCTACGCTATTGGGCTGGTAATTCTAAAGTCACCCTTTGGGGTAAAGTTTCGCATGATTCGCGACAGCCAGGTGGCAGCACGCTCCTACGGAACTAACCTCGCCGCCAATAAACTGCAGGCTTTTATTGTCAGTGCCATATTCTGTGCCCTGGCCGGCTCAATGTATGCGGTTACTCAAGGAGTAATTCAACCGGTAACCTTTGGCCTGATGGCGGCCATCGATCTCTTGTTAATAATCATCATTGGTGGAGCGATTCTGCTGGAGGGAGGTTTGATTGGTGCCTTCATTATTGTAGGGCTTCCGGCACTGGTGCTCGAGGAACTAGTTCCTCCGGGTTCCTTGACTCTCATATACGGAATACTGCTTATCATTTTTGTGATTGCCCTGCCGAGCGGTATCGCCACCGAGCTGTACGTAATTTGGAATCGCAAGCTGCAGGCGCCCTATATGGCGGGACTGCGTTTTCTTCACCGCCTTAAGCCGGTCAAGGGCAACCTTGCCGAAACCCTAGAGGGGAAGCAGATGCATTACGTGGAACAGGGAGAAGGTCCTGTCCTGCTGTACATTCACGGAAATACCGGTTCCCACCAGTGGTTTCGGGAAGTTATGGTTGTGCCCGGCTACCGCACAGTGGCGATCGACCTGATGAACTTCGGCCGCTCCGACCGCATTGAAACAACCGACAATATCGATATCTACGCTGATCACGTGGCGGCTTTCATCGATCAGTTGGGGATTGGGTCCTGCTATGTAGCCGGCCACTCTTTTGGAGGAGCGGTGGCCATATCCTTGGCAATACGGTACCCCCAGAAAGTCCGTCGGATGCTGCTGATAGATTCCGCACCGATAGACGGACTGCCCCTGGGCGATGATTCGGAAGCCCGAATTGAAGCCTTGCGCCGCCATTATGGAGTGCTGAAGAGTGCTATAGGGAAGGTGATGGGCAGCCGATCTAAGGATCGGCGTCTGCATAGTCTCCTAACTAAAGAGGCCTTGCTGATGAAGCGGGAGGCATACTTTAACCATGCCCTTGCCCTATCCGAGTTTGATTATCGTGAGAGTGCCGCTGAATTTAACACTCCAACTTTAGTAATTAGGGGTTCTCTTGACCCGTTGATTAGCGATGATCAAGCCCGGCGAACAGCCGATGCTCTGGGGGCCGAACTGAGGATATTTGAAAACATCAGTCATGCCCTGATAATTGAGGATCCCGAGGCGTTCAAAAGGCTGGTGGTCAACTTTGATATGAATGAGGGAAAATAACAGCTTCTAGTACAGACTGAGAGGAATTTCATTAGTCTTTCCCTGCTCGAAATCCTCATACTCCAGGTAGGTGGTGCCCTGCTTCCGGGTAAAGCCGGTGGGCAGCAGGCCTGTGCCGAGCGTCTCGGCGGAGGGGCCGAAGATGCGTGTGCTCATGTCCCGCCCGCTGGGGGTATGGATTACCGCGTAGGTGCTGGATATACGGCCCTCATCCGCATAGGCGGGTTCCTTAATTACTAGTGCCCATTCATGATCTTTGCTGTTGTCCACAAGGGTAAGCACGTACTCAAAGTCGGAGTAGGTGGGGACCTGTTCGCCCTCATCTACGGTTATGATCAGGCTTTTATTGTCCTCTGATACGGAAACTTCTGAGGCCCCGCCGTAATCCGGCCAGAGTTCGGCGATACAGGTGTCCTCCCACTTCCAGCCGCGGTATACTTCGCCTATTTCCAAGCGGATCAGGTAGCGAAGAGAGATTGCCATTCCTTCGCTGCCGTCGAGTCCCATTTCCGCAGCTTGGGGGAAGTCCCATGAGCGTACTTCCTCGGAATTGCGGAACTTGTCCATGCGGGCGAGTATGCGGCTGTGTTGAAAGGGCAGTTCAATTCGCTGGGCTTCCATTATGTCGGCAAGCTTAATGGTCTGCGGTTCGCTTATCGGGCGGGCATCGAAAAACTGGGCTATTTCGGTGGCAAAGCCGTTGACCGAAAGTCCTGCAAAGACCTGCACCCTTAGCTCTTGTACCCGGTAGTTTTTTTCAAAGAGATCCCGATTTTTTGCGTAGCCGTTGATGAATCCCAGAGCTTCGGGGTAGTGGGCAAGTCCGATTACATAGCTCTCACCGATACCCGGGCCGGGGACTCCCTCTACCCAGGCCGTGGCGGGGTCGCCGTCCAGGGCCTTCTCCGGTCCATAGCGTGAGTCCCGATACAGTTGGTCCGATTCCAGTACCGAGGAGGCTGTCCAGTCGGGCTTGGATGCGCGGCCTGTGAGAGTGAAGCGCAGCCAGCCCTCCGTCAACTGTTCCTGCGATAAGAGGTCCGGGAGAGGAATGGTTAGCATCAGCAGCATCAAAACAGGCAAAAGGGTAGTGCGGATGTGTATCTTAATCATATTCGAACTCCTGAAATATTCTTTTTATAAACCTGTGCAGGACACGTCGAATCACGAAGAGGATGATGCAGAAGTAGGCTTCGCTCCTTCTATCTGCGAGAAGGCTGGGTGTATATAAGCAACGCCATCGCTGAGAATACAGTGGTCTATTCCTTGGACCTTTTGCCGCGGTGACTGTTGCCGACGAAACTTCCAGCTTCATTGGGTTTCTCCCTGCAGTATAGTCTATATAGTTATTGTACCCCATATTTGAGTAAAAGCAATTTAACTTTTTTAGAGAGATACTGCTTTACCTTGTCCGCAAGAGGACATATAGTGGTGGGGTTATGCTGGAAATATTTAAATTGATAGTGCCAATTTTTCTGTTGATTGGAGTCGGATCTGTCTTGAAGATCATGAAGATTGCCGATGATACCTGGGTGGAAGTGCTGAATCGCTACGGCCTGTATATCGGGTTTCCTTCACTTATCTTTCTTAATTTGATTAGTCTAGTTCCCGAGGATCTGGCGGCAAAGGCGGAAGTGTTTATTGTGAACGGACTTTTGCTGGTTCTGGTTATGCTGGCGGCCCTAGGGATTTCTATTCTGTTGAAATTGCCCCCCGAGCGGGCGAATGCAATTATGCTAGCGGCTATCTTCGGAAATATAGCCTACCTGGGCTATCCATTGATTGGCAGGGTGTATCCAGGAAGGGGTCCGGAGACGACTATTATTATTTCGATCTATGTGCTGATTTTATTTTCGCTGGGGATTTTGCTGCTTGAGGTACGGCGGCATCAGCGCGAGCCTCTACTGCAGATTGCCTACGGTATTCTGCGCAACCCCTTTATTGTAGCCATTGTACTGGGCGTCCTGGTGTTTGGACTGGGCTGGAAGATTCCCCCTGCGGTGCACACGGCCTTGGAGATGCTCTCCCAGTCGGCCTCGCCGGTGGTTCTGGTGAGTCTCGGGGTGTTTCTGGCTCGAAAAATACCGCTGCACTCCATTTGGAAACCGGCCCTGGCGGTAACGGCGATGCGGCTGTTTCTTGTGCCGGCGCTTTTCTATGTGGTGGCCTGGAGGATGAACAGCATCGAACTGTACCAGGTGACGGTGCTTGAGGCGGCGATGCCCTTGGCGGTGACGCCCTTTGCCCTGAGCTCGATGTATCCCCTGGACCGCTCCCTGACTGTCACGGTGATTTTTATTTCTTCGATAGCGTCCCTGCTTACCCTGCCCTTGTGGGTAATGTGGATGGCAGCTTAGTTAGGGCAAGTGGGTCCGTTTTTAAGTGTCTCAGGTATCTGTCTTCTCTTCCTCCGCAAGTTCAAAGTAACTAATGGTTTGTTGTAGTTCTTCAGCTTGGCTGGTCAGTTCTTCGGCAACCGAGGCCATTTCTTCCGAAGCGGAGGCATTTTGTTGAATCACCTGATCGAGTTGACTGATTGAGGTATTTATCTGGTTGGCTCCACTGCTCTGTTCGCGGCTTGCGGCGCTGATTTCCTGTACCAGGTCGGCGGTTTTACGGATGTTGGGTACTAATTGTTCGAGCATTGTGCGGGCCCTTTGGGCAACATCGACGGTTGATGCGGAGAGTTCACTGATTTCTCCGGCGGCCTCTTTGCTGCGGGCGGCGAGTTTACCTACTTCGGAAGCAACCACGGCAAATCCTTTTCCGTAGTCCCCCGCTCTGGCCGCTTCAATTGAGGCGTTGAGGGAGAGCATATTGGTCTGCCGGGTGATATCCTCAATTATAGTAATACGCTCGGCGATTTGATTCATGGCTTCGACCGCTTCCATTACTGCGCGGCTGCTCTGTTCAGCATCCTGGGCGGATTGAGTCGCGATTTTTTCGGTTTCGCTGGCGTTATCCGAGTTTTGGTTTATGTTTGAACTCATCTGCTGCATCGATGAGGAGACTTCTTCTATTGATGAGGCCTGTTCAGTCGCACCCTGGGAGATTTGCTCGGCGGTTGAGCTGAGCTGTTGATTACCGGAAGTAACTTGATTGGATGCGGATTTTACCTGCCCCACAATTCTTTTGAGATTGCTAATCATTTTTTCCAGTGATTCGGACAATGCTCCTATTTCATCTGTCCTCTTTGTAAATGCTTTGGGTACTTCGATATCGAGTTTTCCTTCGGAAATTTTCTGTGTGAGTTCCACCCCAACGGTAATCGGTTTGGCGATTCTACGGCTGATTATCCAGCCGGCCAGAAGTCCAAGTACCGCCAAAGTAACAAACACCGCTACCAGGATGAATATAATGTCCTCGGAGAGGCGGTCGGCCATTGCGTTTATTTCGTCAATTGGAATACCGACATACAGAATACCGATCAGTTTCCCCTGCGCGTTTACCAGCGGGTCATAGGCTGTCAGATAGTTATTTCCCAATATTGTGGCCCTTCCGAGGAAGCGGTTATTATTCATGATAGGCTGGTAGGCCGCGCTTGATTTTCCAAGAGAAGTACCTACAGCCCGTGTCCCGTCGTCCTTTTGAATGTTGGTAACTATTCGCGTGAAGTCATCACCCTCTTTCTTGAAAACTGTAGCGGTAATTCCGAGTTTTTCACCAAAGTCATCAATAAACTCATAGCTGTCGATTGGCCGGCCCCTTTCATCGACCAATGTGTCGTCTTCTATACGCGGCGTTCCATATTCCTTATCAAAAGCGATGTTAAAAGATTCAATATCACCCTCTACTTTCATTGTCAGTGAGCTGACTGAAATATCGTCGGAGAGCTTCTGCATCCCGAGAAACGAGACCAGTAATCCGCTGAGGGATATGGCTAAAACCGTTATAAAGATAAACAGTATGATTTTGTTCGTGATTGTCAGTTTCATTACATTATTTTCCTTTAGTGTGTGCAAGTATTAAACCTTTTCCGAAATTTAATTGTTTTAATAAGGTTACGCAAGTTTTTTATGATGAAAGCCGTATGTAATGTGAAAAAAGTGAGCGGAAACAAGCGGAAGGGTAAGCTATAGGTAGTGCAAAGGGTGTTGTGAAGCCTAATGAGCTTTTCGAGAAGATATGGAAATAGTCTTCATGCGAATTGTCAACATATAGTCCATTTGACCACTGACCGTCGAGGTCACGCGCCGGCTCCGGACCGGCCGAAGGGAAGGTTTGGCGCGGTTGTTGTGTATACGACAACCGTGATAAAAAAACGGTCGCCTTGGTCCTATTTGTTATACCGCTATCTGGTTTCGCGATCAATTACTGCTGCACGCGCCGGAACTGCAGCATCCATTCATATATGGAGCTGTCAAACGGCACCCACTCGTCTTGTGTTGGCTCGTCGTGTGCCGAATGGTACACGGCGTCCCAACTGTTGTGCCCCAGATCGGTGAACACGGTCAACTTCGCCGCATACTCTGGATCATCGGCATTGGTCATTTCGACAAGGCGAAATGACTCGTGTGGGTCAATCACTTCGTCTTCCGCGCCGTGAAATGCCCATATAGGAATATGATCAAAACCATCGCGGGACATATAATCGCTCGCAGCATCGTCCGGAAGGAAGCCCGCGATGGGGACCGCGGCTGCTATGGGTAGAGACCGACCGTTCCATCCGATAAAGTCCCAGGTCGCCGCGCCACCCATGCTAAGGCCTGTCACGTATTGTCTGGTTTCGTCGATTCGGTAACGCCTGTACAACTCCGGACCGATATCTTGAAGACCAAGCCATTGCGTTTCCGGGAGAGCCTGCGGTGCCACGACAATGAAAGGATGAGGCGGATTCCAAGTCTCTTCGGCGATCATTCGAGGAATTCCGTACTCCAGAACACGCTTTAAGATAACCTCATACTCGGTACTGTCACCGAGTTCTCCACGACCGTGAAGGAAAAAGAGTACCGGGTAGTCCTTGTCATGGGAGTCATAGCCCCCTGGCAAATAGACAACGAGGCCGTTCTTGGCGCCAGGAAAGTCCTTGCCGGCGATCAGGGTAAACTCGCCGCCTGTGTCCGGAGGTAGTGACAATTCCGTTTCCCACTCAGAATCGCGAATCGTTCTGAACTGAGGGTCCCTCGACCCGCAACCAACCAGTAACAAGGAAATAACTACCACAAACGCGGCAACTACAATACTGACCCGCATAATTGCTCCTTAAAAAGGCGTGATTCCTGATGGGAGTTCAGACGCCGCAGGATGAACCAGTCGAAATCTCACCTTTTACATTTAAATAATTGTATGGCAAACCCAGTGGAGCCGCAACGAGTGACGGCAGTATAACGCCCTACTGATCTACACCTCATCTCATCAACTTTCTCTCCACTATGCTACTCTAATTCTTTTTTTATCTATATTTTTAAGTCCTTCGTTAGCTCTTTCTATCCCATTGTACCTCCTGTGAGCCTGCTACACAAACACTTTTGCTTTTACACCCGCCAAGTCTGCTCCAAGCGGCTGCCAAACTACGACCTTTTTACGGCCCTTTTACGCTATTGTGTGCATAATTCACCCCGTTTCACACATGTTTTTCTGTTATTGCCGTAAAAAGTGCGCTGTTATTATGCGCAGGGTTGATTTTGCCTATTTTTTAGCCGTAATTTTCAAATTTTTCCGGTTCCGGCCTTGCGTTCCAGGCTTGCGCTCCTCGATTAATTTTCCTATCATTCGGAGGTCCCGTTTTTGGAAATAACAATGCTTTTTAAGATAGGGATACGAATATGAGAGATGTGAAAAATTGGGCCGACAGCGTTATAAATTCTGTAGGTAGTGTTATTCTTGGCAAAGAGGAGATAGTTAAGAAGATTCTTACCGCAATTCTCTGCAGAGGTCATGTATTGCTGGAGGATGTTCCCGGAACAGGAAAGACTATGCTGGCACGAAGCTTAGCGGCCAGCTTCGGCGGGAGTTTCAGCCGAATTCAATGCACCCCCGATGTGCTACCTGCAGATATATTAGGTTTTTCTATTTATAATCCTAAAACCGGTGAGTTCCGGTTTCACGAGGGGCCGTTGAACAGGAATATAGTACTGATTGATGAGATAAACAGGGCTACTCCACGGTCTCAGTCCGCTCTCCTCGAAGCCATGGCAGAAGGACAGATTAGTATTGAAGGGAACAAGCGCTCGCTTCCCGAACTTTTCTTTCTCATTGCAACAGAAAACCCGGTGGAGTTCGAAGGAACCTTTCCCTTACCGGAAGCACAGAAAGACCGTTTTTTCATGAGTCTGAAAATGGGTTATCCCGATAAAAACGCAGAGGGCGAGATTCTGGAAGCCCAGAGGAGGATCGGACACCCGGTTGATGATGTTCAGTCTGTCACATCGCCGTCCGAGATTATTGAACTGCAACACAATGTTTTGGATGTATTTGTAGAGCCGCGAATTCGTGAATACATTTTATCGATTATACAGAAGACACGCGAGGACGGCCAGGTTCTGCTGGGAATCAGCCCCCGCGGTTCACTGGCGCTCTATAAAAGCGCCCAGGCATATGCAGCCATAGACGGCAGAGATTATGTAATACCGGAGGATGTCCGGGAACTGGTGGTACCGGTGCTGTGCAAAAGGCTGATTGTTACTACCGATCAGAAGATGAAGGGAATCCGTCCCGAAGATGTAATTCAGACCATAGTGGAAGAATTACCGGTGCCGGTCTTGGAGGAATAAATGTGAAACCTTCTCTACGGTTTCTTTTTTTCGGACCCCTGTTTTTCCTGTTATTTTTTCCACGCTACAGCATCCAGCTAATATCCCTGTGTACCGTTTTTCTGTTTGTGATCTCATTTGTGTATAGCAGGTCCGTATACCGCGGCCTTTTTATCCGACACAAGGATAAGGTTCTCAGGGCATATAAATATTCGAATCTTGAGATAAGATATACCATTAGCAATAACTCTTTTTTTTCCATCACTTACCTTTTTGTTCAGGATAAACATGCAGGACTCTTTTGTTCCGATGGGAATGACCGTCGGATGGTCTTGATCGGACCACGGCGGGAGAAGGAGTTTGTATTTTCGCTCGATTGCAGTCAGCGTGGTAAGTATCAGGCAGGACCTTTTTTTGTTCGCGGATCCGATCCTTTCGGGCTTTTTCCATGGGAGAAACACGTTCCCGATACCAGTTGTCTTATTGTGTATCCGGCTATTTCTCCGATACAGCTTTTATTCCCCAAGGGTATACCCGCCGGAAACCGAAATATAGAAAACCCCCTCTACGAAGATATAACCCGTTACCGTTCGCTGCGGGAGTATATTCCAGGCGATGATCTGCGAAGGATCAATTGGAAAGTCTCTGCACAAAAGGGAGAGCTGTACAGCAGAGAGTACCTTCCGACTTACTCCCATCCCTCTATTATCATTCTCAATGCAAACATGCTTTCTTACAGCCGCCATCTGAGGGCCTTCCGTATTGAACGGGCCATCGAGACAGCGGCTTCACTGGTGTCGCACATAATCCGGAAGGGGCAGGATATAGGGTTTTACTGCCGGAGTGCCCGGGGAGCAGTGGACATCTTGCCGCACGGAGGAGCACATCAAGGCGTTTATATACTCGAAGCACTTGCTCTACTGAAGCCGGTTTCAGATGGGAGCTTCGAGTTCCCGAATATTAGAATTCCGTACCGATCCCGCGTATTGTATGTCGGTCCGCCACCGGAAAAAATAAAGCTGCTCTCTTTTATCGACAGACTACCGGCTGGAGTGTATGTGGATATATATACCGTAAATACCGATCAAATACCGGAAATATACCATGGGATTCCCCGATTGAGAGTATTTCGAATAAGAGATTCTGAAAAGGAGCTGGTTGGTGTTTGAAATAATTTTGACAGTAGTTCCTTTTTTTGCAGTTGTGTTTGTTACTCTTCTGATCACCCATATATTTCCCTTGATAGTGACCATACCGGGACACCTCTATATTCTGCTGTTCCTGACCGCTTTCAGTGAGTGGTATCTGGGAAATACCTTGAGCCGTGAGCACGCCGATGGACTGGCCCGCTTCAGAGAGATCGTAATTATTCTTATTCTCAGTTACTTTTTATTATCCCTGCCCGGCTTAAACAGCTTCCCGCACAATTTTTATCCCACAGGACACAAGATACTTTTTCTGTTTCTCATTATTTTACAGTGGTACTTTTCATTTATCCTTCATAACTGTTTCAGAGAGCATGAAAAACTACTGAAAATTATGGGATCCAGGTCCGGTAACTCCCTGAGGAGCAAATTAAGTGAAAGTGGCGGCATCACCAGGGAGGTCCTTGCTACCATAATCCGAACTCGTAGAATGTTTCTTTTTTTTATTGCTTTGATTTTCTTTTCGCTGATTCTTCTTTGGATTCTGGACACCGCGGTCAATGGCCTGTTCCTTATTTTTGCCGTTTTAACCTTACTCACATCTTTCCTCGGTATTTTGTATTTCAATATGTTTCAGGAAGATATTTGGATTTACGGATACGGTTTGAGGGTTTTGCAGCCAATCAGGCGGAAACGGATCAGCACCGGACTCTTCTTTCTGTTGCTCCTCCTCCCGGCAGCATTCCTTTTCGCTTCGGACTTTTCTTTACTTCCGATGGCTCTTCTGAATAGGATGTTACTATTTCTCTTTTCCCTTTTATTAAAATTTGATAAAAATCTAGAAATTGATATAGCTGAATTACAAACAGAGGAGCCGATGGAAAAGCTTAATCCCAGCTCCTTGGAGATGGAACAGAGTGTTGATCTGGGGTGGATTCTCGATGTGCTTCAGTATTCTCTAAAAATCATTGTAATTCTTGGAATTCTCTACTTTCTTCTGAAACCCTTCCTCAGCGGCGCTTGGCGCTATTACCGTGATAAAGTACACCCCCTCCGCTTCTTAAAAGGGCTCTATGCGCGAATTGCAATTTTTTTCAGACTCTTTTGGAAAAATGCTTCGCCAGCCGGCAGTAAAATCATAGATATGCAGAAGGTTCCGGAGAAGAAACGCGGAATGACCGCCAACCTAACAGTTCAAAAACATAGAGAACGCCACCGGGTGCTGGCGCTGTTTCTCAAGCTCCTTAAGTGGGGCGATCACCGGGGGTTCAATACCCGCGGAAAGGCCCCGCGCGAATGTATGCAGTATTTTTCGGAGCAGCTTCCGCTTCCCGTCAAGAAATTTTTAAGAACAGCCGAACTATTCGAAATATCAATGTTCTCTTCCAGAAAACTTTCAGCTAAGGAGCTTAAAGAGTATAAAATCCTCTGCAGAGAGATCCTCAGGCTAAATAAAACAAAGCACTCATAATGGGGTCGAAGCTGCCTGCCATTTCCTGTTATTTCATTATTACTTTTTTCCTTACTGAAAACCCTCTTCATAGCTTATATTAACAATTGTAAAGACGGTATAACATATATTTCAGCCTACCGCCGGCAAGGGTTTTCTGATATACTCTACCACGCGTGGAGGATGGTATTGCCGAAAGAATACGAACGTTACAGTTGGGATGAATACCGCTCCTGGCCGGAAGAAGAGCGGTGGGAGCTCATCGATGGAGTGGCCTATGACCTGAGTCCCGCTCCAACTGTGGTACAGCCGGATGTAGTCCCCAGCAACAAAGTCGTACAAGCATGCGTCAAAGGTATGTGCTCACTTATTCTTGGCTTCCCGGAAAGCTATTACCTTATTTAGAATGGCTTCGCCGCTTTCACCGGCAAAGAGATGCTCCCTCTCCTTTGTATAATCTCCGAATCCGGTACTAAATTGCTGCAAAAATTCTATCATTACATCAGGCCCAAGTTCCCTGTTCAGAACTTCCAAACCTATCAATCTTATCTTCTCAGGACTCATTCCTTTTGTGTCTATCATTCTACTACCTCCTGAAGCCAGGTTACGGGGTTTTCTATCCGAACTTTCAATTTGTCTGAATACATTATCCCTTTCTTCTTAAAATTATCATCAGTTGTGAGTAATACATCAACTTTTGCTTTCTCGGCACACATTAGATGAACAGCGTCCATTGGTCCAAACCCTAATCTTACCAGCTCTGCTATGCGTTCAGCATCCTGATGAACTGATTCAACAGTCTCGCTGATTATATCCATTGTAAATAGCATCTCTGCACGTCTATTCACATCTGGTGCCTGATGAATTTCATATTCCAAAGCATCACTGCCGATCCATACAAAATCTCCATCCCCTATATGCTTAAGAATAAACCTTACTGCTTCTGATTCCAAATGTATTCGTGCCTGTTCCTGATCATCGAATGGTCGGTTCAGACAACAAGCATCAAGATATATTCTTTTCATATCAAGTATAATTCTACTGTAAAATGCCTTCATTAGTCTATCTTATTTCTTAGTTCTGCAAGGAAATCACACTTCTCGACCAATGGTCAGAGCCTTCGTATCCTGCTTGGACAAATATGAACGTATTCCTTTTAGATGCTTTCTATAGCAACCTGTTTCCAAAGATAAACGGTAGTTTTGCTACTCGAGTCCCAGCGCCAAAATAACTTTTCGCGAGGTCCTCCTCATAGTCGCCTCGTCCAGGGTTCCGGAATAGTTTACCAGCCGCTGTGTGGGTACGGTGTGTATATTGTCCGCCTGAACGAAAGAGGGGGAGGGAAGATTACCCATATCACCAATGAATACCTCTGTGGGATACCCCTTTCCTTGAGTGGTGATTTCGGCCACGGTAACTTTGTTCAGGTACTCTATGACTGCCTGCCGGGTAAGAATAACTACCGGTCGCCTGCCTGCATGGCCGCCGAGATCGACATACCAGACTTCGCCGCGATTCATTCGTTTCATTCTTCGTCCCAGGCTTCGGCAGCCATCCAGAGTTCGG
>JAWLDZ010000049.1:0-16981 GCA_041686355.1 Spirochaetaceae bacterium | reverse complement strand
CGTCATGGACGTTATTCGGTGGAATTAAAGTTTCGTTATTTCATACACCGGCAGGTTAAGAAACGAAGAAACTATTTTAATATCAAGTTTTATCTGTTTTTCCCGTACTCCTTTAACATCAACTCCACGACTTACCCGAAGGATCACTTTTACGAGGATCAGAAGCTGTATCTGCGGTTTAATACGCCGGTATTCACCCTCGAAGAGCTGCGTTCCGAGGAAAACTCGCCCTTTGTAAAGAGTTCCGCCATGCTTGGAGAGGCGCTGCAACAGGGCCGGGAGCCGAATATGCAGGAGTATGTCTATGAGACGAAACTCTGCGGAAGTGTATATAAATCGGTTTTGCGGGACTCTTACAATCGGATTCGTAAGCGACTACGGCGGGAAGAGCCTGAAAACCGGGGTGCTGAGATTGAAGCGATGATGTCTGATATGGCTGGACTGGCCCGACAGTTTCATGAACTTACAAAAGCCTCTGCGCAGTTTTCGGAAGATATCCACTATCATACCCTGCTGATCGATGAATATATCTCTCTTGAATTGGAGAAGTACTTACTCTGGCTATTAGATTTGGTGCATACTGGCGTACACTCAGGAGAAGAGACTGTACATCTGCTGGAGGAATCAATTTACCAGGAGATGGAGTACCGGAAAGCCTGCGGGTATACTTCCGTCAGCGGAACCGGCGAGTCTCCGCGGGACTACGAGGAATATGTATATCGAGCAAAGATTCTTAAGAGATATGCCAGCGAGGTTCTCTTTTTTAATGTCCGCAGGAGATATCAAGGGAAACGGGTCGAGCATTTCCTCTACGCGGTCGCGGCCGGAATTGCTATGATCTTTGCTACATCTATAGCTTTTTTAGGACAAACGACCTTTGGTAATTTAAGCACCTCCCTGTTTATTCTATTGGTAGCAAGTTACATGCTCAAGGACAGGTTGAAGGATGTGTTCAGAGACCTGTTTAGCAAGTCGATCGCCGCCTATTTTTATGATCGGGGGGTAAAGCTGTATGACCCGCGGCACAAACGAAAAATGGCGTATGTCAAAGAACGGGTAGCTTTTAGCGATTTTAATAAGCTGCCGGCGAAAATCCGCGAAATGAGGAGCCGAGGCTCCTTTGAACGCTTTTTGGCAAGCACCGCTTCCGAGACCGTGCTTGTGTACGAGAAACATATCCGTTTATACGAAAGGACAATCAGAAGGCTACACTCCAGGATTAAGGGAGTAGCGGATATCAATATTATAAGTGTGCGAAGACTGCTGCGCTACCTTACTGTGCAGAGTCGCGAGGTTCCTCTGGTCTCCGAGGGGCATGTAAAAAAGATTATTCCCGTAAAACGTATCTACCACCTAACTCTGGTAGTGGTATACCAGAGCGATGACACTAATTTTATTGAGCGGGTGCGCCTGGTGGTTGACGGCAAGGGTATCAAGCGCATCGAAAAAGTAGATACCGTATCTCCGGGACCTCCAGCCAAGCGGAATACTGAAAAATAAGGTGTTCCGCTAAAGCAAGACCATCAATCTCGAATTAGAACCAAAATTGGAGCAAAAAAAATTTTGACACCTACAAAAACTGTGGTACAATAACTGCCAGGTAGTAGGTAGTTGTTAGTGACTAACAATATTACTTACTAATAATTCTGGTAAAGAGGCAACGCAGATGTCCAAAAGAGCTATAGATTTTTTTCAGCCCATAGATATGGAAGATCCTGCCGATAAAATTATCCAGCAGATACGGGATATGATTCATGAGGGAGTGCTGAAGCCCGGAGATCGGCTTCCTTCAGAAAAACGGATAGAAGAGCGGGTTGGAATAGGCCGGGGGCATGTGACCCGGGCACTCCGGCGTCTAGAAACTTATGGAATCCTGCGCACGGTCCCCCAAAGCGGCAGCTACGTAGCTGCAATCGGTATCGATGCGTTGGAAAGTCTGGCCACCAACATCTTGAAGCTTAACGATCAGAACCTCGAGTCCCTGATGGACGTAAAATTCGTCCTTGAAAAGTATGCAGCCGAAAGTGCGGTAAAATCGGTCACCGATGAGCAGATCGAGGAGCTCGAGGAGGTGAGCCGGAGTATTGCCGCCAAGATTGAAGACGGACAGGTGAGTTTCGATGAAGATATGGTATTTCACCTTAAGATTGCCGATATGGTGCAGAATGCGGTTCTCCGCTCCCTGCTTACCCTGCTTTCCTCCCAGGCAATTACCCTGTTCAAGGACCTTGAAGAGAAGGTCGGGCGGGAGAAACTGATGCTGCGCCTGCATGATGCGATTGAAGAGCATGAGGAGATTGTGGTGGCTCTACGGGCCCGTGATAGTGAGCAGTTGGTTTCGGTAATCGCGAAACATTACGATCGGGCAAAGTTTTTCCGATCCCATTTAGATTTAGAAAACAATTCGTTTCAGGATTCCTGAGCCGGAGGGCTCTGAAAATACAGGAGGGAAAGTATGAAGAAAATAGGTCTGATTGCTGTGATGATCGCCATATTGGTGAGCGCAGCAGTATTCGCAGGCGGACAGCAGGAGGCTGAACAGGCCCCGGCAGCCGCCGAGAGTACGGACGGTTTTGATTGGCGACAGTTTGAGGGACAAACAATAGTTGCCTGCTGGCCGAATCACGGTCATTACAATGCGACTATGAAATCGGGGGTGATCGAGGAATTTGAAGAGCTTACCGGTATCGATGTCGAGATAGACCTGCTGCAGTACATCAAAATGCACGACAAGCAGGTGCTCGAGATGAGCAAGGCTTCCGGAGACTACGATATGGTTTCGATGGTGGTAATGTGGAAAGCCGAGTACGCCATGGGTGACATGATTGAACCTCTGCAGCCGTTCTTTGATAAGCCAAATTTAGCAGTTCCCGAGTACGATTTCGACGACCTCGTTCCGGGGTATGTTGAAGTAACCGGTATTGCCGGTGGAGAAAACATCTACATGGACGGCCCCGGGGCCAAGCTGTATGGACTGCCCTTTGGCTCTGAAACCAGCTTTCTGGTGTATCGACAGGACCTTTTTGATGAGTATGATATCGAAGTTCCTGAAACCTACGATGATCTGATCGAGGTATCCAAGTTTGTACATGAAAATATCGATGGAGTAGGCGGACTGACCATGCGCGGAGCCTCCGGTCACCATGCTACTCACGGATATCTGCTGCACGCATCCCCTTATGGAGCCCGTATTCTGGAGAAAGGAACCTGGGAACCCGCGTTTACCGAGCCTGAATCGATCAAAACAATTGAGTTTATGAAAAAGATGGTTGAATATGGACCTCCGGGAATGACCGGTTATACCCAGGATGAAGAGTGGCAGGCCTTCTTGCAGGGTGATGCGGCTATGTACCTGGATGCCAGTGTCTTTACCGGTGCGGTAAATGATCCCTCCAAGTCTAAGGTTGTCGGCAAGGTCGGCTATGCACTGCATCCTACCGCCAAGACTGCCGGTTCAGAAACTGGTGGATTCGGCTTGGCTATTCCCAAGAATGCCACTAATCCGGAAGCCTCCTTCCTCTTCATGCAGTATCTGACAATGAAAGAGACAGAGAGAAAGATCATTGACAACGGCGGTGCTCCTTTCCGCATGTCTTCGGTAAATGATCCTGCGCTCCAGGAAGAATATCCTGAGTTTGAGGTTCTCGCCGAGCAGCTCAAATATGCAAATCCCGACTGGCGCCCGATTATCCCTGAGTGGGGAGAAATAAACAGTACCATCGGAATAAACATCAACCAGGCACTCACCGGTGAAAAAACTCCGGAAGAGGCCATGGAAGATGCGGTTGATCCGATTAGGGACATCCTTATTCGAGCAGGCTATATAGACGAATAGATCTAAAGAACTGTGTTGTTGTACTAGGCCGCCGCATTGTAACTGCGGCGGTCTGCAACAACCGGCTGGAGGAATACCATGAGTTCTCTTTCATTACGTCAAAAATCGACTCCACTAATGTTTCTACTACCCTCACTGATTATTATGGCGTTTATACTACTGGTTCCAATTATTATGGGCTTGCGCTTAAGTTTTTTTGAATGGCTTATGCGGGATATATCGAAGGAGCCGACATTTGTCGGGCTTCGTAATTATATCGAGCTGTTTAAAAGTGATAACTTTCGTACGAGCGTCTTTGTCACTATTCGCTTTGTGTTAAGTGTGGTGGTAATAGAAATAGTAGCTGGGCTTATCCTCGCCTTGCTGTTGGAATCCGGGCTGAAGGGGATGCGATTTTTTCGGACCCTGTTTGTGCTGCCGATTATGGTGGCCCCGGTAGTAGTGGGTGTGATGTGGCGATTTATGTACAACCCCTCCTACGGTAAGATTAATTATCTTCTTACTCAAATCGGCTTTGAGCGTGTGGAGTGGCTGTCGAATCCGGATATTGCATTAACGTCGGTTATCATTGCCGATGTGTGGCAGTGGACGCCCTTTGTGTTTCTGCTTGCCTTGGCTGCCCTGCAGGGAGTACCCCAGGACCTCTCCGATGCGGCCGTCGTAGACGGGGCAAACTACATGCAAAAGCTTTTGCGCATAAAGCTTCCCTATATCGCTTCAATCCTTGGAGTTACGGCGATTCTAAGGCTTATAGATGCCTTTAGAAGTTTGGTGGTAATTTTTAACCTCACCTATGGAGGGCCCGGAGTTTCAACGGAGGTGATGAGCCTCCACTTATACAAGTCGGCCTTTGTCAGTCAGCGCCTGGGCTTAGCATCAGCAATTGCCGTACTCTTATTGCTGCTGATTGTAATTCTGTCCCTTGGTCTGTTAGTCAGCAACCTCAGAAATAAGGAGAATTAATGATGCCGCTGCTCACAATGAAAAAAAGACAGAACCTCGCGATGCTGTTGCGGTATGTATTCATTATTGTATTTGCCGCATTTGCCCTTTTTCCAATTTATGAGATGGTGGCAACCTCTTTAAAAAATGAGGTCGACGCCTTCAGCATACCCCCGAAATGGGTGTTTCTGCCCACCTTTAAGAACTATCAGGAAGTGCTCTTTGAAGGAAAGTTTTTTACTTATTTTTATAACAGCATCTTTGTCGCCCTCACCGCAACGGTGCTGAGTGTAGCTGCCGGAGCATTAGGTGCCTATTCGCTGGCACGTTTCAAGTTCAAAGGGAAAAAGCTTGTGGTTATTGGGACCTTGTTGATGAGAATGGTCCCCCCGGTTATCCTGGTGGTGCCGATATTTCTGCTCTACAACCAGCTGGGGGTAACTAATGCGAGGATGAGTCTTGCCCTGGTGTATGTGGCACTTAACCTGCCGTTTAATATTTGGGTGCTGCGTACGTTCATTATGGAGGTTCCAAAGGAGCTTGAAGAATCGGCCCAAATGGATGGCTGTTCACACATGATGACCTTTCGAAGGATTATTTTGCCCTTGATTGCGCCGGGGCTTTCCGTGGCAAGTATATTTACCTTCAGGATCAGTTGGAATGAGTTTATTCTGAGTTTGGTTCTGACTAATCGCAATACACGTACACTGCCGGTGGCGGTATCCCTGTTCTTAACGGATACAGGCACCGAGTGGGGAAAGATTACTGCAATCGCAACCATTATTGCGATTCCCGCCTTTATTTTTACCTTCACCGCGGCAAAGAGCTTAATTATGGGTTTAACGGCGGGAGCCGTAAAAGGATAGTATAACTAGTTATTTTGGAGGAGCGAGATATGGGAGATGATTCCATGAATGTAAAATCGATAACGAAAGAACAGTGGCTTAAGGATGTATTTCCCGAATGGGGTACCTGGCTCAATGAGGAGATCAGGGATTATAAGGTAGAACCGGGGAACTTCTCCATGTGGTGGCTCGGAACCACCGGGATCTGGGTAAAAACTCCCGGCGATGCAAATATCGCTATGGACTATTGGGTAGGCCGCGGCCGTTCGACCCATGTGGAACCGCCCTTTGAGGAGACCCAGGATTTTCAAATGACCCGAATGACCGGAGGGCGGGCCCTTCCCCCTAATCTAAAGGCCTATCCAACGGTGATGGATCCCTTTGAGGTGGGCAAGATCAATAAGCTGGATGTGCTGTTCTCTACGCATATTCACGACGATCATATTTGCCCGTATGTGGCGGCGGCGGTGGTACAGAACACTGATGCCCCCTTTGTGGGACCGCAATTGTGCGTTGATAAATGGCTGGCCATCGGAGTTCCCGAAGAGCGCTGTGTAGTGGTCAAACCCGGGGATACCTATAAAGTAGGGGATATAACAGTGCATGCGGTAGAGTCTTTTGACCGCACCGCCCTCATCACCACTCCCCCCACCGGGGATTTACGGGGAAAAATGCCGGTGGATATGGATGAGCGTGCAGTAAGCTATGTCATTGAGACTCCCGGTGGACAGATCTACCATTCCGGAGATTCCCACTATTCAAATGGGTATTTCAAGCACGGGAAAGAGTTTGATATCGATGTGTGTTTGGTTTCCTACGGAATTAATGCACCGGGGAACATGGACAAAGTACCTGCATCCGATTGTCTCCGAATTGCCCAGAATCTGGATGCACGGGTTTTGATTCCCTTTCACCACGACACCTGGACAAATCAGGTTCCCGATGACCATGAGCTGGAAACATTGTGGCGGATGAACCATGAACGACTACAGTTCGGCCTGTTTCTCTGGAAGACCGGTGCCCAGTATGTGTATCCCCGCGATAAAAATCGGGTGCGGTATTGGTATCCCCAGGGGACCTTTGACTTTTTTACGGATGAACCGAACATACCCTTTCCCAGTTTTCTGTAGCAACACGTGAGCAGCATATGAGGAGGAATAAATGACGGCACAGGACATACAAAAAATTACAATCATCGGTTGCGGCATGATCGGGCCGGATATCAGTACCTCGGTGCTGACTGCCGGGATCTCCGTGAGACTGGTTGGGCTCGATGAAAATGATACCGCCCGGGGCTTAGAGAATATAGGTAAAGACCTTGATGATCTAGTTGCCGAGGGGGTGATTACCGGAATAGAAAAGAAAGATGCCCTTGCTCGGGTGTCCACCTCTACCAATATTGCCGAGGCGGTAAAGGATGCAGACCTGGTGGTAGAGGCGGTGTTTGAAGACCTCAAAGTGAAGCAGGATATATTCGCTCAGATCGATGCACATTGTCA
This sequence comes from Spirochaetaceae bacterium, assembly GCA_041686355.1. Taxonomy (GTDB): domain Bacteria; phylum Spirochaetota; class Spirochaetia; order DSM-16054; family Sediminispirochaetaceae; genus DSBN01. Next base: position 9,860 of record JAWLDZ010000049.1, on the reverse strand, counting down.
GGACCATGCGGTGCTCTGTTCCAGCACCTCCGGGCTCTCACCCAATGACATCGGGGCACACATTTCGAAGCAGGGCCGGATGATGGTTACCCATTTTTGGAATCCTCCCTATCTGGTTCCCCTGGTAGAAATTGTTCCCCACGACCGGCTTGGCGAGGAGGCGCGCCGGGTGGCAATGGAGTTTATAGAAAAACTAGGTAAAACCCCGGTGGTATTGAAAAAGGATATCGCCGGGCATATCGGGAACCGCCTGCAGCACGCCCTGTATAGGGAGGCCCTGTATTTGATCGAGCAGGGAGTGGCCGAGCCGGAGGATATCGACAAGGTGGTATTAAACAGCTTTGGTCCGCGGTTTTCGAGCATCGGGCCGATGGAGTATTTCGACTCCTGCGGACTGGACCTGCATCAGAAGGTACAGAGCTATCTGTATCCGACACTCTGCCGGGAGGCTCAGCCCCAAAAAATTCTGCTTCAAAAAATAGAGGCGGGAGAGCTTGGACAGAAGACGGGTCAGGGCTTGTTTGACTGGTCCGGGCGTGACGGCGAAGATTTTCGCCGCCGCCGGAACAAGCGGTTTATAGAAATAATTAAAGAGCAACGCGAAGGCATGTGAGGCGCGATGAGTATGAAAGCAATTTATTTAGAAAACCCGGGTTCGGTGAGTGTAAAAGAAATTCCGGAACCGGAAGTACAGGCGGGGGAGGTACTGGTCCGCATTAAATCGATGGCCATTTGCGGCTCCGATGTGGCGGCCTATCGCGGGGTAAACCAGTTGGTAAGCTACCCGCGTATCATCGGCCACGAACTTGCCGGTGTCGTAGAATCGACCGACAAGGCCGGGGCAACTAAACTTGTTCCCGGGCAGCGGGTAGTGCTGGAGCCGTACCTCAGTTGCGGCAAGTGTTATCCCTGTTCGATCGGCCGCAGCAACAGCTGTGTTGACCTGAAGGTACTCGGTGTCCAGACCGATGGCGGGATGAGTGAGTTCTTCTCCTTTCCTAAGGAACTGGTCCATCCGATACCGGACGGTTTTTCCGCCGAGCAGGCCGCCAGCGTTGAACCGTTGACAATTGCTCTGCACAGTGTGCACCGCGGTGCGGTGAAAGCGGGGGAGCACGTGGTAGTTTTTGGCGCCGGCCCAATCGGCAACCTGATTTCGCAGGTATCCAAGGCCTACGGGGCTAAGGCTATCGTAGTTGATATTCTGCCCGAACGCCTGCAACTGGCCGCCAACCTTGGGGCCGCCTACACCATAAATGCCAAGGAAACCGATGTGGTGGAACGGGTGCGTGAAATTACCGGCGGCCGTCTGGCAGAGTGTGTGTTTGAGGCCACCGGGGCACTTCCGATTATTCGGCAAACTATCGATGCGGCAGCGAATGCGGGACGGATTGTCTTTACCGGCCATCCAAAAAGCGATGTAGAGCTGCCCACGGGTCTGTTTATCAAGAAAGAGCTGGATGTCCGTGGTTCCCGTACCAGCGCGGGTGAATTCCCCGAGGCCATCCAGCTGATTGATTCGGGCAAGGTAGATGTGCAGAGCATAGTCTCGGCAACTGTCGATTTTAGCGAACTGCCGGCCTATCTGGCTCAGATGGCGGAGAACCCACAGAAGTACGTAAAGGTGGTAGGCGTCATAGGGGAAAAATAACTGAAGTTATAATCTTGTCATTTACTGCTGCTTTATCTGTACAGGATCCCTGATTTCGATCTGCGGGACCCCCTCGTGTAATTCCACGGTTCCCGCCACACAAATGTTTTGCTGGTCGAACAGCAGTTCGGGGGGAGCGGGCAGGGCGGCCAAAAACGAGGGGCGGCTCTCTTCCCAAATGAGGATTTCGAAACGGGGGGTGCGGGGATGGGGATTGCCGAGGTTGATGAAGGTCGGTTTTCCTTTAATATCGGAAATATAGGCGGCAGCCGCAACTTTTCCCGTCACCGCGATCTGCTCTCCCCGATAACGCTCCGGCTCATTCCAGACCTCTTTCCACGGGATGGCTTCACTGCAGAGTTCAGCCGCCTTCGGCGGATCCCTCTGGTAAATTACCGATACAAGACCCATGCGGGTGGACAGCAGAATGAGGGCCACTGCAACGGCGATTGCGGCGCCCAGCCTCTTTTTGTTCTTCATTGATAAATCCCGGGGGAATTTCAGCTTTTCCGAATATTTTCTTTGATAAGGGAGATAAAAGCGTTCGGATCCTCGACCATCACGGAATGGCCGATGCCTTCTAGTACCTTGAGTTCACCCTTAGGAAAGGCGTCCGCAGTCGCTTGAGCCATCTCCCGGCTGATGATGACATCCTTGTCGCCGACTATCACCAGTACGGGCTTGTCAAATTGTGTTCCCTGCCCCTGGTAATTAAACCGCTCCAAAGCCCGGGCATTGCCGGCAAAGGCAAGCGGATTCATTTTCATCGCCTGTTCTACCAGTTTTTCCAGAAACCCCGTATCGTCCATGGTGGGAGCGACTGCTTGGAGTGCCTGATGCAGCAAATTACGGTCGGTTTTGTATTGTTCGATAATGGGGTAGTGCTCTTCAGGGGTTTTTAGTCCGTCCAGAGGTGCGGAGTCCACCAAGATAAGTCGAGAGGCTATTTCGGGGTTTCGCAGTGCGAGGGAAATAGCTACAGCCCCTCCCAGAGAGTGTCCTACTACTGGGAGGGGGGTGGAGAGTTTCAGAGCTAAGATGAAATTACGTATATAATCGGCGTATTCGTCGATATCGGCCGTGGAGAGACGCGCTGAATCTCCAAAATTCGGCATATCCGGGGCGATAGTGCGCAGCCCTTCGATATTCATGACCTTTTCGAACCATAGCTTGGATCCGGTGTTACCGTGGATATACAACAAAGGTAGCCCTGACCCGGAAGTGTTGTAGGAAATCTCGATTCCATTTACCTTGACCGTTTGTGTTTCCATTGTAATCCCTTTCTTATTGTCTCAGACCCCTGTGCAGGAGTTCTCCGATTTTCAGAATTGTTGCTTCGATGTCGGACACATTTTTACTGAAAATCGACTCGATTCCGAAATAGTGTGAGATACCCATAAGGGCATTGGCCACAAGTTTTTTATCATCGCTTTTTATATGACTGAGTGTTTTTTGGTATCCCTGTTCAAACTTGTCATAGTAGGCGGTAGCCTCCTCATTCACCACAAACTCCGCCTCGAGCACAATGGAGTAATAACTTTTGTTATATCTAAAATGCTGATAAAAGAGGTACATCCCCTGTATTTCCTGTTCCGTACGGTTCAGGGAGGTATCCAGATTGGTGGAGATGAAGTGGCGAGTACGTGAGCCGATGGTCTCGACTATCTCTGCGAGAAACTTTTCTTTGGTAGGGAAATAGAGGTAAAAGGTCCCGACCGAAAACCCCGCTTGTTTTGCGACCTCATATACGTTGACTTTATAATACCCGCGTCGGCCGAAGAGTTTAATGCCGGATTCAATGAGCTTGCTGCGTGAGCTATCCTCCGGGGGAGGGAGGGGCGTATGATCGGTGGTGAGAATGCGGTGAGGGTTGCCGATCTTTTCGGTAAAAAAACCGTCGAGCAGGAGGGCATGCAGCTTCTTACGATCTACTTCAGTTTGCTCATAAATCGAGCGGATAAAAACAAAGCGGGCCGCTGAAATAAGAAAAATATACTCCGCTTCATCAATCTCCCGATTGTACATACGGGCAAAATAGTTTATGCAGATTTCTCTAAACTTTTTCTCATACCGGATAAAACGGTACTGGCCTTCGCGGTAGACCGTGAGCAGTTTACGGTGCTCTTGTCCAGCTTCGAACATCACCATCAGGAACCGATTCAGTTCTCCCTCAATCGTCGGTTCAACAGTCTGATTCAGTCGGTCTGAAAAGATAGCTAGATAACGATCGAGAATTTCCTTGAAAATATCTTCTTTCTTATCAAAGTAGTTATAGAATATTCCGTTAGAGAGGCCGGCGTTGCGGCAAATCTCTGCAATGGATACTGTTTCATACCAGCAACTGGAAAACAGGTCGATGGCAGATTGAATCAATCTCTCTTTTGTTACTGTTTTCCCTGCTGTTTTCCCCATGACCGGCAGAACTCCTTTTCTATTACAGATTGTAGAAACAGTATAGAGTGAAAGGGCTGTGATTTCTATACCCCCGGTATAACCGGATGGATATGTTGCGGATAGTACCGGGGGATTGTGTTTAATTCAGCCCTATCCCCGTTCTACGAGTAGGGCTATGCCTTGCCCGCCGCCAATACAAAGGGTGGCAAGTCCCTTTTTTACATCGCGTGTGCCCATTTCATGAAGTAGGGTTACCAATATGCGTGCTCCCGAAGCACCGATCGGATGTCCCAAAGCGATAGCACCACCGTTTACATTCACAATTGAGGGGTCGATTCCTCCCAACTCCTGCTCCATTCCCTTGAGCACCGCCAAGGACTGGGCGGCAAAGGCCTCATTCAGCTCTGCAAGCTGGATGTCTTGAAGTGTCCATCCGGCCCGCTTAAGAGCAAGTGAGGTGGCCGGAACCGGGCCATAGCCCATATACGCCGGGTCGACCCCACTGGAGCCGAATCCGCTGATAAAGGCCAGCGGCTCTATCCCGAGGGCGTTGGCCTTCTCTTCTGACATGAGAATTACAAAGGCCGCTCCGTCGTTGATACCCGAAGAATTTCCCGCGGTAACCCTTCCATCTTTCTTAAAGGCGGGTCTCAGTTTGGCCAGGCCCTCCGGGCTTGCCCCGCGCCGGATATGCTCGTCAGTGTCGATGTTCAGGGGCTCGCCCTTGCGTTGGGGAATCTGGATCGGCTCGATTTCTGCCTTGAAACGCCCGGCATCAACCGCCGCTTCCGCCTTATTCTGGCTGTCGGCGGCAAACTTATCCATCTCTTCCCGGCTGATGTTCCACTGGTCGGCCAGATTTTCGGCGGTTATTCCCATATGATAATCGTGAAATACGTCATACAAACCGTCACGCAGCATAAGGTCTACCATCTCCGTATTGCCCATCTTAGCCCCATAGCGCGCTTTGGGAACGGCATAGGGAGCCTGGGTCATATTCTCACTACCCCCGGCGGCGATGATATCAGAATGACCAACGGCAATTTCCGTCGCTCCCAAGGTAATGGATTTGAGTCCTGAACCGCAGAGTTTATTTATCCCATAACTGGGAACTTGGACTGGAATGTCTGCCCCGACGGCTATCTGGCGGGCCACATTCTGGCCTAAACCGGCGGAAAGAATGTTGCCGACGATAACCTCTTCAATCTGCTGGGGCTCAACTTTTGCTTCCCGCAGAGCGGCTTTTAAGGAGTGACTCCCCAGTTCAACCGCCGATACCCCTGCAAACATGCCCCCGAAGGTGCCGATAGCCGTCCGTTTGGCGGCTACAATTGCAACTCGTTTCATATAGATATACCTCTCTTTATATATACCCAAGCTTTTTAGCCCCTTGGGTCAGTTCCTCCCGGAAATCCGGATGGGCTACGGCAATTAGGTTTCTAGTTCGCTCCCGCACTGTTCGACCTCGCATGTAGGCTATTCCGTACTCGGTGACGATATGATCAACATTGCTGCGATGCAGAGTAACCGCGGTGCCCTCACGAAGGGTGGGGGTGATTGTGCTGAGCGTACCATTCTTGGCAGTTGAACGGCAGGCAATAATCGACTTGCCTAATCCGTCATAAGCCTCTTTAGCTCCTACAGCGGTGTCGGTCTGCCCTCCGGTACCCGAGTACTGGGTGGTTCCGATTGATTCGCTGGCAACCTGACCGGTCATATCCACATTTAAACAGGTGTTAAGAGAGACCATTCTGGAGTTTTGTCTGATAACCGCCGGGTCGTTGACCCAGGAGCCGCGTTGGAACTCCACCGCCATGTTATCATCAAGCCACTCGTACAGTTTTTTTGAGCCAAAAGCGAAGGTACAGACAAACTTGTCTTTAAATAGGCTTTTTCTCTTATTGGTGATGACCCCGCGTTCATGGAGATCTACCATCGAATCAACTACCATCTCGGTGTGTACTCCCAGATCCTTCTTCCCTTGCAGCGCCAGGGCAGCTGCATTAGGTATGTTCCCGATACCCAGCTGGATGGTAGAACCGTCATCCACCAGCTCGGCAACATAGTTCCCGATGGCCTGATCGGTCTCGTCCGGTTCAGGCATTGGCAGGGTAGGGGGTTCCTGATGATTTTCGACAAAGTAATCTACTTCATCTACGCGCACATGGGTGTCGCCGTAGGTGCGGGGGAGGTTCTCGTTTACCTCCAGCACTACCAGTTCCGCCGCCTCCAGCACGTCTTTCTCATAGGTAATTCCCAGAGAAAGCGAGACAAAGCCTTTGGAATCCGGCGGGGTGCAGGTCCCAAAGAAAATATTAGGTCTTCTGGCTTGTATTCGGTCCATGGCCGCCCGGTGCAGCATGTTTGGTACGTAAGTTACCGTGCTTAGCCCGGCCTTGAGGGCTTTGCGGGAACCGGGAGCATGAAACCAGCTTGCCAGTTCAAAGTGGCCCTCCATTTCGGGCTTCATGTAAAAATCGTAGGGCTGAAGGGTGAGCACACTGAACACTCTGACCCCTTCGACCTTGTCGTGCATGGTGTGAATTTTTGACATCAGTCCTTGGGGTTCGGAGGCACATTGACCGACTATAATATCATCATTGGATTTAATGTGCCGTACCGCCTCCTCAGTCGTAATAAGTCTCCGCTGGTAATCTTTATTCCAGTCTTTCATAAGCTTTAACTCCTTTAATATACAAACAGATTGCTGCCCACAGCCAAACCGGCTCCGGAGGCCACGAACAGTACGATATCGCCCCGTTTAATCCGACCTGCTTTCACCGCCTCGTAGAAGGCCATCGGAACACAGGCTGAGCCAGTGTAACCGTATTTATCCATAACGGTAGTTGTTTTTTCCATCGGCAGTTCTAGAATGTTCATAACCTGCTCAATAACCGATCTGTTAATCTGGGTGAAAATAAGGTGATCCACCGCAGAGAGTTCTACCCCAGTCTTATGTAATAGGTGCTTGACCAGGGGAGGCCACAATTTTACGTTGCGGTCCCCCGGAAGGCGCTGCAGCAGCTGCAGACCGTATTCCCCATCCTCGAGCCTTTTATGGGTGACCGGATTCCTTGTTCCGCCGGCATATACCCCTACATAGTCCCATTGAGTGCCGTCGGTAATAAACTGACTGCCCAGATAGCCCTGGGTTTCACGCTTTTCCAGTACAAAGGCAGCCGCCCCGTCGGAAAAGATAGAATAACCGAAGGCGTCTCCGTCACGAACATAGGCGGGCATGTTGTATACTCCTATCACTACCGCATAGCGAGCCTCGGAATCCCCCGCAAGCATTCGAGAGGCAGCATCATAGGCGGTCACGAAGCCTGCGCAAGAGCTGCCTATATCAAAGGAGCCGGTATATTTTTGGCCCCCCTGGATGCGTCCTTGGACAAGCATGGCTGTGGCAGGGGAGATATATTCCGGAGTATCAGTGCCGACGATAAAATAGGATACCTCCTGGGGATCGATCCCCGCGTCTTTAAGTGCCTCCCGGGCGGCATTAGTAGCAAAATCGGCGGTAGTTTCACCTGTGTCGCGCAGTTTTGCGATATGTCGGTTTTTTATGCCGATTTTGTTTTCGATCTTGTCTACATTAAACTCGATGCCGGCAAGCCTTTGCAATTCGGTATTGTCGATAGGTTCTCCGGGAACGTAAAGCCCCAGTCCCTTGATTCCTGTATGTTCCACAATTCCTCCAATAATGAGAAGTGATTCATAATGCAATTTATTATAAAATTGTTTCTGCCTCCTGGCAAGGAAAAACTTTCGCTGAAACCTGGCAATTTTAAAGAATGAAGCCCAGTATAGGGGGATTAAGCCTTAAATTGGTCTTAGAAGGGACAAAAAAGTTAAAAAATTGATGAAAGAAAAAACTTGACCGAATTTACAAAGGCCCCTATACTAATTGAGAGATGATTCAACGCTTAATTTAGAGGTGATACATGAATATAGGCATTCGAGGTTTAGGGACGTACTTGCCAACGAAAATGATGACTGCCGCTGAGATTGGGGAAAAAACGGGTATACCCGAGGATGTAATTGCCCGTAAGTTCGGGGTTAAACAAAAGCCGATTCCCGGACCCGGGGATACCCCCAGCTATATGGGCCTTCAGGCGGCCAAGCGAGCGGTAGAGCAGGCGGGTATTGACCCGGGGGATATCGATTTAGTGATTTGGAATGGCGGCCAGCATAAGGATTATCCCTGTTGGCTTGCCGGACTGAAGGTAGCCCATGAGCTGGGAGCGGAGAATGCCTGGTCCTTCGACATGGAGGCGATGTGCGGTTCTATGATGGCCGGTCTCGATGTGGCCAAATCCATGATGATTGCTAAGGATGAGTTACATCGTGTACTGCTGGTCAGCGGATATCGCAATGTAGACCTTATTGACCTTGGAGTGAAAGAGACCAGCTTTATGGCGGATATCGGGGCCTCCGGGGCGGCGGTTTTGCTGGAGAAGGGGTACAACCGGAATGTGGTTCTGGGCTCATCCTTCCGGGGAGACGGCAGTTTTGCAGAAGACTGTGTAGTTCCCGTTCTAGGGGCTAAGGCCTGGCCCCCAAAGGCGGAAGACGCCGATAAGGCGCATTTTGTGGTCCGGGATGTGGAGTCTTTCAAGAAAAAGCTCGGTGAACGCACCATGCCGAACTTCTACCATGTGATACGTGAATCACTGAAGCGCTCCGGCGGTCTTACTGACGAGCAGATCGATTATCTGGCAATTCTGCACTTCAAACGCTCTGCCCACGATGCGGTACTTGCAGAACTGAACTTAAAGGCGAGCCAGACCACTTATCTGGATGAGTATGGTCATTTAGGACAGAACGACCAAGTGCACTCGATTGAGCTGGGTATAGAACAGGGAAAAATCAAGGATGGTGACAAGATTGTCATGGTCGGGGCCGGTCTCGGCTTTGTATGGGCCTCCACCGTGGTGCATTGGGGTGATTATCCGGAGTAATAATTTCTAAAATTTTAATAAATAAGGAGGATGTATATGGATCTTACCGGGAAAATTTGTGTAGTGACCGGAGGAGGGAAGGGAATCGGCAGAACTATTGCCGAAACCTTTGTTTCCGCCGGAGCTGAAAAGGTCTACGCCTGTGATGTGGATGATGCGGTATTGGCGGCGGTCGAGAAAGAGGTGAGCAGGTTAAAGGGCGTAATGCTTGATGTAACTGATCCTGAGGCCATACGCAGCTTTGTTAAAGAGGTGACGGAGAGTGACGGGCGAATTGATGTGTTGATCAATAATGCGGGAATAACCAAGGATTCCCTTATCCATAAAATGGATGATGAGGCTTGGGAAGCGGTAATCAGCATCAATCTAAAGGGAAGTTTTAACATGGCCCGCGAAATCGGCCCCCTCATGATGCAGCAAGGCAGCGGTTCGATTGTGAATATTTCGAGTATCGTCGGTTTAGACGGTAATATGGGGCAGACTAATTATGCAGCCACTAAAGCCGGCGTAGTTGCGATGGCAAAAAGCTGGTCGAAGGAGTTTGCCCGCAAGGGGGCTGCCGTACGGGCAAATGCGGTGGCACCTGGATTTATCGACACTCCCATGATCGAGACCGTACCGGATAAGCTCATTGAAAACTTTACCTCTCGTACTTCGCTGAAGCGATTGGGAGAAGTGCAGGAAGTAGCCAATGCAGTAACCTTCCTGGCAAGCGATGATGCCTCCTTTATAACAGGGCAGGTGCTGCGTGTAGACGGCGGTTTTTCTTTGTAATATGTGAGAGATGATTCATGTTACAAAAAATTTATAGAAAAAACTTGACGATTTACAAACTTAGGGTGAGAATAGATTCA
>JAWLDZ010000048.1:0-17192 GCA_041686355.1 Spirochaetaceae bacterium | reverse complement strand
TTTTTGCAAATCTCTTAAAAAATGCGCTAAGCTTCGAGACAGTCTATATTTTTTTTGCAGATGCTCTTTGGCAGCCCTGTGGCCCCGTCCAAAAGCAGCCGAGAGTAGACACTCCCGTACTGAACTATTACACTAGACCCATTAATGAAAACCACCGAGCACCTATACCGGACCCTGCAAGCCCACCTCGACATTATGCCCGTAGCATTTCCCCCGTCCGAGTCGGGCATAGAAATAGATATTCTCAAACGCTTTTATACCGAGGCAGAGGCCAGACTTGCCCTCTGCCTGAGTATGCTCCCCGAACCTGCCCGCAAGATCCACCGGCGGCTGAGCCGTAGCGGCTGCCGCCTGCCCCTCTCCACCGTTCAGGATTTACTAGAAAACCTGGTTGAGAAAAAAGCCGTCAATAGCGCCTTGGTAAAGAAACGGGGCCGTCCCGTCCGGGTGTACGGGAAGCTTCCCTTTGCGGTGGGGCTGTACGAGTTTCAGGTAGACCGGCTTAGCCGCGGCTTCGAGCTGGAGGCGGAGACCTACATGGATTCGACTTTCATGCATGAGTTCTTGCGCGAGCAGCCCCGGCAGATGCGCACCATCCCCATCAATGAGCAGATACTTCCCGACCGCGAGGTCAGCCGCTACGACAACATTCGGCGGGTCATAGAACGCTCCCCCGGCCCCTTTGCCCTACAAAACTGTGTCTGCCGACAGGGCCGTGAATTGTTGGGGCAGCAGTGCCGACAGACCGACTTAAAACAGACCTGTTTGGCCCTCGGAAGCGCCGCCGCCCAGGTCATCAAGGAGCAGCGGGGCCCGCAGCTGACCAAGCAAGAGACCCTGGACTATCTGCAGCAGGCCGAAGCCGAAGGCCTGGTACTGCAGGCCCAAAACACCAGACAACCGGTGTTCATTTGCTGCTGCTGCAGCTGCTGCTGTGCCATCCTCTCACGGGCAAAAAAGCTGCCCAACCCCGGAAAGTTCCTGCAATCAAACTACTCCGCCCGTATCGATCCGACTGCATGCATCGGCTGCGGACTCTGTCTGCCCCGCTGCCCTATGGATGCCCTCTCTCTTACAGGGAGATCAGAGAAAACCAGCTCCGGGGGCAAAGCGGCGGCAGTACCGGAACGCTGCATTGGCTGCGGGCTGTGTGTTGCAGCCTGCCCCTCGGGGGCCATCACGCTGCAGGCAGACAGGAAGCACCAAGACCCTCCAAAAAGCGCTATGGAAATGTATGTCAGGATGCTGTACGGCCGTTTCGGCTTTCTACGGGCAACCGGCCTTTTGATCAAAGCCGGTCTTGGCATGCGGGTCTGAAAAGAGGGCCTTAACGGCCAATCCTCTCCAGCAGCCACTCCGTCCACTGCTGCACACCGGCACCGGTTTTGCAGGATACTTCAAAAATTTCAATTTCGGGGTTCAGCTTTTTTGCCCGCCGACAGAGGCTGTCCATATCAAAATCCCCCATCTGCAGGTAATCGGCTTTGTTCACCACCAGCGCCTCGCACTCGCGAAACATCAGCGGATACTTCAGGGGTTTGTCATCCCCCTCGGGAACACTCAATATCATCACATTGCAGTGTGCCCCGGTATCCGACTGGGCGGGACAAATGAGGTTTCCCACATTTTCCAAAATAAGCAGGTTGATGGGCTCTAAATCGAGGCTCGGCAGGGTTTTTGCCACCATATAAGAGTCCACATGACAAAAGCCGCCGGTTCGCAGCTGCACCGCCGGAATTCCTGCTTCGAGGATGGTCTCTGCATCCACCTGAGAATCCATATCCGCCTCTATCACCGCCATTCCTATCGCCGGAGACCCAATGGACCGTACCGCTTCTATAGTCTTGAGGATCAGGCTGGTTTTCCCTGAACCCGGCGAGGACATCAGGTTCAGCATAAAGGTTCCCGTTTCCGCCAGGCGGCTGCGCACCTTCTTCGCCTCTATACGGTTATCGGCCTGAATATCTTCCTCAATCTGAATAAGTCTCACTTCACTCATGTTGCCTCCATACTCTTTACAGTATACTCGGACCCCGAAATCATCTCTACCGCCTCCGAGCCGCAGCCGTAGCATATAAGCGGCTCATCCTTGGTCAAAGTTGTAACAAACTCATTTCCGCACTTTCGGCAGAAAAAGCGACACGGCAGCTTCTTCACCTCGATCCGAGCCCCTTCAGCCACACTGCCGCGACTGATTGCATCAAAATAGTGCTGGATCCATTCCTGCTCAAGGTCGCTGAGCTCTCCAATTTCAAGCAGAACCTTACTTACCTGTGTCACCCGGTGCCGCCGGGCATAGCGAAGGACTATCTCTAAAATCTCATGGGTAATTCCCAGCTCATGCATACTTCCTCACTCTCCAGTTACTGTCTCACCATCCCAACGGTAGATACCCCCAAAATCCACGACCCTGGTATAGCCTAGGGAACGCAGACTCTCGGCGGCGCTGCTTGAACGGGCTCCGCTGCGGCAATACAGCACCACTAGACGATCCTTTGGGACTGAGGGCGGCTGGTCTGCTATATCACTTACCGGTATATTTACCGCCGAGGGAATATGCCCGTCGGCAAACTCGGCGGGAGTTCGTACATCCACCACTAAATGCTCCGGCTCCCCCTCTTCAATTAACCGTGCGAGCGCCATCGGATCCGTATAGTCTATACTCTCTCCCGTGTTCTCTTCTATGTTTTTCCCAGACTTATTGCCGGCAGTAGCGTTGTCCGCCGCACACGCCCCAAGCCCAACCAGCAGTAATCCCAGAATAACAATCTTTACTATTTCACTCTTGTTCATCAGTCTCCTCCTATCTCTCAAAATTAGTGATCTTGCCCCGGAAAGGCAAACAGTTTCTCCTATGGCTTCTATGAATACTCACACAATTTATTTTGCAGAGATTATTGACAGGGGTACAGTTTCTATCTATAGTTACTCCCAAGGAAACCGGAATTATGAAAATAACAGACATGAGAACACAACTACTACCTACAACTCTGCTGCGTGTCGTTCTACTAGTTGTCGTCCTCGTACTAGTTCCGGGTTTTTTCAAACCGTCGGGTAGCGGTTAGGCTGTACAAAGAGCGTGTTACAGGCCTGTCGCCCTCCGGCGACGGGCCTTTTTTTATGCTCCAAACATCAGTCTATCTGCTTCCCCTCAAACAGGTCGAACAAGCACAAGGAGGTATTGTGTGAAGAAAGGTAAATCAACCGGAGCAAAGGCACTGGTACGAACATTAGAAAAGGCCGGCACAGAATTCATCTTCGGGTATCCGGGCGGAGCAAACCTGCCTATCTATGAAGCCCTGCAACGGTCAACAATCCGACACATCCAAGCCCGCCATGAACAGGGAGCCGCCCATATGGCAGACGGCTTTTCCCGGGCAAGCGGAAAAACCGGGGTCTGTATGGCCACCAGCGGGCCCGGCGCCACCAATTTGGTCACCGGCATAGCCACCGCCTACATGGATTCCTCTCCAATGCTGGCAATTACCGGTCAGGTAGCACGTACAATGATCGGAAATGATGCCTTTCAGGAAGTAGACATAACCGGAATCACCATGCCCATTACCAAGCATAACTATCTGATCCAATCCGCTCATCAGGTAGCCCCCACCATCGAAGAGGCATTTTTCCTGGCCGGAACCGGTCGCCGAGGACCGGTGTTGGTGGATATCCCCAAGGATGTACAGACCGATGAGTTTGCCAACCAGCACGAGAAACGCAGAGTATTGGAAGGGTATAATCCGACCATAAAAGGGCACATAGGCCAGATCAAGCGTGCCGCCGCGGTGCTGCGCGAGGCTGAACGTCCTGTGATCATCGTCGGAGGAGGCGTCATCTCCTCTAACACGTATGCCGATGTTGCCGATTTCGTGAAAAAACTCGGGATACCTGTGGTCCACACTTTAATGGGCAAGTCGGCCTTCGATAATTTCAATCCTCTTAATCTAGGCCTTTTTGGATATCACGGCAGCAGGGCAGCTAACACCGCGGTCTCTAAATCCGACCTTATTCTGGCCATTGGCACCCGCTTTGGCGATCGTTCTACCGGCCCCTTGGCCTCCTTTGCCCAGGATGCAAAAATCATCCATATCGATGTGGACCCCGCAGAAATCGGCAAAAATGTGCCCACCTACCTGCCAATAGTCGGAGACATCGCCGACGTGTTACCCCGTCTTACCTCCCTGCTGTCGGAATCATCAGATGACCAATTGTCAATGGAGCATCCTCGGGCAGCATGGACCACCACTCTTTTGAACCAAAAGCAATCCTGCAACAATGGGAAGAACGGCTCATCCACTGGCAAGAGTCTGGATCAAGAACGACTTACCACTCCAACTGCTTTAGCTGCTGCCGCCGAAGCCTTTCCGCAGGCCCTGCTGGTTACCGATGTAGGGCGCCATCAGATTTTTGCTGCTCAGCATTTTCCAGTAGCCGCCGGCCGTAATTTCATCACCAGTGGAGGGCTGGGTACCATGGGTTTCGGTCTCCCGGCAGCAATTGGGGCCGCCCTAGCACAGCCTGAAAAGAGGGTAATGCTCATTACCGGGGACGGCTCCTTTCTGATGAATATTCAGGAACTGGTCACCGCCGCAGAAGCAGGAATAAATTTAACCGTATTGGTTATGAACGACCATCGTCTAGGTATGATTCAACAACTGCAGGACGGCTTTTACCGCAGCCGTTTCGATGTCAGCGGCTTTACTCAAGATATTCAATTTGATCGCTTAGCCGCAGATTTTGGATGCCGCGGAGATCGGGCTGAATCTGAAGCAGAGCTGCAGAATGCGGTTGCCGCTGCCGCACAGGCTGAGGGAGTAACCGTCATCGACTGCAAAATCGGCGAAGAAGAGCATGTGTATCCCATGGTTACCGGCAAAAATTTACTCGAACTCACCGAAGGAGAGGCGTAATGACACACACGATTTCTATTCTCTGCGACGATATACCCGGAGTAATGACTCGAATTTCCGGCCTGTTTTCCAGACGCGGGTTCAACATCGAAAGCCTCACCGTCGGTCACACAGAGCGGCCTGGTAAAAGCCGGTTTACCATTGTGGTGGAAGGCGATGATGGAGTGCTTGAGCAAGTACGCAAACAGCTCCAAAAACTGGTTCACGTGATCAAGGTGTGGGATTTAGATCATGAGCGTATTCTTGAACGCGAACATGCCCTAGTAAAAGTAGAAGTACACGAGCAGGACCGGGCCAACCTGCTGCAGCTTATCACTGTGTTGCAGGCTCGTATCCTCAACTCCTCCGGTTCTATTTGGGTACTGGAAATAACCGGTGACTCAAAATCGGTTGACAGCGCAATCAACCTATTGGGCCAGTACACTATTCTTGAGTCCATTCGGACCGGTAAAATTGCATTGGAACAGGGAATGAAATAGCCACCCTCTAATAGCCGGCTAATAGCCGGCTATTAGTAGCCGATTTCGGCTGCTTCAAAGAGTATCTCAAACCGGCAGCCAGAGCCTCTGTCTATCTTCAACTCACCATGCAGCTGCTTTATGAGAGCATCAACAAGTATAAGCCCCAGGGAGTCGGCCTCCTGCAAAGAAAAATCTGTCGGCAAGCCTACCCCATTATCTTCAACTATCATGCTGAACAGGCTGTCGGGTCGTTTTGTGAAACTCACCTTTATAAAACCTTCCGGTACTGCCCCCCCCTCCTGTACAGCAGGAAAGGCATGTTCAATGGCATTCATCAGCAGTT
The DNA here is from genome assembly GCA_041686355.1 of Spirochaetaceae bacterium. Classification (GTDB taxonomy): domain Bacteria; phylum Spirochaetota; class Spirochaetia; order DSM-16054; family Sediminispirochaetaceae; genus DSBN01. The sequence goes on along the minus strand of JAWLDZ010000048.1, from coordinate 11,478 downwards.
CGTTCAGAATTATTCCACACGGAACTGCGTGGGTAATGGACAAATTCACCTCTTCCACATAGGATTCAATTTGAAATGGGAGCTGATCCTCGACTGAGGCGGTAAAAGTCGTTAAAAAAGACTCAACATACATTTTCATATTCACATCAGTAAAATTTTCTGATTGGTAGAGTTTTTCGTGGGTGAGTGCCATTGAATAAATACGGTTACGGGTTTTCAGCAGGGCCTGTTTTACCTCTTCCACACTAGTAACCTGCTCATGCTGCAGATTGAGCAGACTTATAACAACATTGAGATTATTTTTTACCCGGTGGTGAATCTCATCCAGCAGCATTTCCCGCTCTTCCAAGGCGGTCCGCAGCTCTTGTTCTCGTCTGTGTACCTGTTGTATAAGTCGATTTGCCGAACTTGCGAGGGTCATCAATTCGGGAATTCTGGAGGTATAACGGACCCTCACGCTGTAGTCCTCGTTAGCGGCCCTCTGCAGCACCTCATCCAGCTCCTCTACCCGGTGAACCAACTTTTTTTCAACAAGCTTATATGCAAACCCTGAGAAAAGAAGAATCAGCAGCAGCATGCTTGCTCCTGCTATAAAATAAAACTTAGATAGAAAATCATAATAGTAGGAAAGATCATACTCTAAATAGATGATAGGATACTGTACAAAATCGAAACCAGAACGGGTCAATTGCCGTTTTCGATAAATTACCAGAGAACGTTCTTCCTGATTCCGAAAGAACATATCCCGCTCTAAGGCCTTTAGAACCTCCTGGTCTATGGGAACCTCTCGTCCACTTAAGAGAGAACGTGAGCTGACATCAGTCTGATAGATAACATCAAATCCGGTTAGCTCGCTGTTTGAAGACTCTACCTCAGTAAAGAAAGTATGAAACAGGTGGGTGTACAAACCGGCCTGATAGCGGCCCTGCATGTATTCTTCAAGGGACACCGAAGTTTCCAGTAGATAGTCACTCCCCTTTGGGCTGAAATAGGAGTAAATCATTTTGGTTCCCTGCATGTTGGAAATACCCAATCTCTGAGTAGAGACTCTTCCGGTCCCGTAAATAGAACGAATATAGTTGGAGAAACTTTCGTTCAGTCCTAGAAGATTGAGTCCAATATCGCCTTTTAGGGTACTTTTCTGTACAACTCCCTTACCATCTATAAGATACACATCGAGTCCGTCGTACTGAGTAACCAGCTCTTCCAGCACAGTTTGTCTAACAGACAGCGGGTCATTCCTCGTGTGTTCTAACAGCTCCTGATAAATCTCCAAAATCGCTGTCTCGTTGTATTCTCGTATTTGCTGTTCAAAGGGCTGAACAAAAATATTAAAACTTTCCAGTCGGTCCATCACTTGCCGTTGAATATCATCTATATTGCGGTTCCGCATTACGACAAAACTATTGTGGGAATGCACAATAAAAAACAAGGCAAGCGCAATAGAATTAAGAAAAATTATAACAACCAGAATACTCACAATGAAACGTTTCAATTTGGCACCCTATACCTCTGTTGGACTGAAATAGTAAGTCATTCCTTTCAATCGGTCAACAAAAGTACAACCAAGATACCTTGTCAGATACATAAAAAGCTTATTACGCTTATTAGAAAGAAAAACTTGCAGTAATTTGGTAAAACTATTATCTTTAAACTATATCTTTAAGTAAGGATGTACGTATGAAAAAACTATTTTTTCTAATTCCAATCGTTTTGCTGCTGATGGCCGCATGTGCATCAGGACCGGAGGAAAAGCCTGAGGAAGCCGAAGAGCCTGCAACGGAAATGCCCTCCGAAGCAGAACCGGAAAAACCCATAGGCGAATATCAACAAACCGCCGAAACAGCATTGGAAGAGGCGCAGGATGCCCGAGATAAGGCCGATTCTGTTAAAGCCGCAAAGGCTGTTCCCGATTTATACGAAGAGGGAGCAGCGCTTATCCTCAAGGGACAGGCAGATGAAGCTGAAGAGGATTACCTGTCTGCCACTGAAAATTATCAGCAGGCAAAAGCTACTTTTGAGGAAGCCGTAGAAAAGGCAGAAGAACGTCGCAAAGAGGCACAACAAGCTCTTGAAGAAGCCGAAGATGCAATTTCGAGTGTAGAGAAGAACGCGCAGGAAGCCGAAGACGAGGTCGAGGAAGCCGAAGAAGCCGAAGAGGAGGGGGAAGATAATGAATAAGAAATGGACACTATTACTACTGCTTGCTCTATTCATGTTGTTGCTTCCCCTGATCACAGTGGGAGCTCAAAACCTGCAAAATAACGAGAATTATCGGGAATCACTGCGTTATAGGCGGCTCTCAGAGGAAGCGATTGAGGAAGGCGAATACGACAAAGCCATCGAATATGCTGAAAAATCAAAGGAATTTTCCCAGAAATCCGAAGAATACATCAAATTTATGATGGCAAAATACCGTGCAAACAGTGCTCTCTGGAAAGCCCGGAACCGAAGAAGTCAGGTAAGAAGAGCTGACGGGGATATTAGCGAACCTGGAAAATTTTCTGAAGCTGAAGAACTAATAGAAAAGGCGGATGAACTTTTTCAAGAAGATGCTGAGGAGTCATTTAAAGAGAGCCAAGAGGCCAGTGTCAAAGCAGTCGAGATACTCGATAGTATTGAACCTCCTGAATCAGAAAACTTGCTACCCGCCGCATATGTAGTTCGCGATATGCCCGGTGAAGAAGACTGTTTTTGGAGAATATCCAGCTACGATTTTATATATGATGACCCAGCCGGCTGGTGGCCAATATACCAGGCAAATAAGGATAAACTTCCCGAGCCCGACAATCCCGATCTGATTCGTCCGGGTATGGTTATGGAAATCCCTGAAAAGGAAGGCGAAAACCGCCATGGGGTGTGGGTCGACGGTGAAATTGAGGCCGAAGCACCATAATTTATTCCAGATCGGACAACTGCTGCCGGCTGTTGATGTACAAAGGGATATCATTCAGCCGGCTCAGCAGTATCTTGGCAGCTGCGGCTGCATCGGTAGTATCGATTAAAAAAAATCAAAACAGCCCAGACTAACCACAAAAAAACGGGCTCTATACCTTGCTTGCTGCTATAATTTCAGTCTGTAGATTGCTGTAGCTGTCTACATTCTCCTGACCAATTTCCGTAAGCTTACCAGCTTCAGCAAGGATTGAATCGGTGTGGATGGTAATTTCATCCAGCTGCTGTCGCAGCTCGGCGATAGTAGCGGCAATATGCTCTACCGATTCGGTGCCGGAATCAAGGTTTTTATCCATTACCCCGAGCGACTGATACACGGTTTCATTTACTTGATTAAGGTTTTCAATTGACTGCTGCATCTCCATATGCCCGGAGCGAAACTCATTCATCCCAGCGATTATCTCCATCAGTCCCTGGTGTACATCGCTAATCTTTGTTCGAATCTCAGAAAAGACCCCCTGAAGAGAGTCCCCAGCCTGCACCGCTTGTCCGATTAAAATCCGGTTCTCCTCCAGAGTCGCCCGAATCGTGCGTGAGTTCTCGTTGGTCTCTTCGGCCAGGCTGCGGATTTCGCCGGCAACCACCGCAAACCCACGACCTGAATGTCCGGCGTGGGCAGCTTCTATGGCTGCATTCATTGCCAACAGGTTGGTTCGATCCGCAACATCCTCAATTACCTTTATCACTTCGATAATCCTTTCCGAGGAGCTGGAAATCGAATGAAAGGCTTCAACAGTAGTGCGCATTTTTGCGGCAGCCTCCTTCGCAACAGTCACCAGCTCCTCTACCGCCGTTTTCTTTTGCTCGGTAGAGCTGACGGTAGTTTCAACCTGAGCACCAATTTGCTCAGTAGCAGTGGTGGCGTTCTGTATAGCCTCAGTCTGCCGCCCCATACTCTGTTGTACTACCAGCTTTGAATCCGTAATATGCTTATGAACCTTTCGTGTCTCCGAGGCATCATCATCGAGAACCTGCATCTCGCTCTGCATCTCTTTTAATCGCCCGGAAATCGTCTGAGCCACATCTGCGTTAATGCGGGCGTGTATCTGGAGTTGCTCACCCACATTGAAACTGTCAGATGTTTGATCCAAAAGGCTTCTCAGCTGATGGTACTGCAGCCGTGCCTTCTCGGCAGTACTCTCAATGGTGTGTAAGTTCTTATGCTGCATGTTAAAAATTTGAAAAATAAAGAGACCACTGAACAGCATGAGAATAAAGGAGACCAGGAATTCCGAATTACCGTATACATTACCTGACGCCCGTACCGCAGGGGCAACTCGCAAGAAGTTGTGCAGTACATGCGAGAGAAGTCCAAACAGAACTGCCCCCAAGACCTGGCGATTGTTATAAGCCAACAGCGGCAAGGTGAGAAAAGCGGGAACCATGTAACTGGAGTGTATATAGATATCTTTTGACAGCTCCGCATCGCGCAGCACAAAAAGTCCAGAAGCGGCAATTACAAACAACACCACCGTGCTCATACTTGCTATTCGAAAGCGGCCCCTCAAAATCGACACACAAAGTAACGCCAATACCAGACTGACACCTATCTCTAAACTCCCTAACAGCATAAAACCATCGGCAATTCGAATTGCTCCCAGCCCTATAAAACCGATACTCAACAATACATCTAAAAACAAAAGGGAGATCGCCTTTTCCTGAATAATCACATTTTCATGTGAATACCTGTTGTATAGATATGAAAACACATCGGCTCCTTTTTTTAGCAGTACAGAATATTATAGTTTACTTATCCCCCTCTCTTGGAACTATACAGATAAATACAAACTGATCGCCCCCCCTATACATCAGTTGGTGCTCTATTCCAGGCGACACAAAAGCTGTAGACCCAGCCTCTACCGGATGATCCACTCCATCCATGTGAAGAGTTCCTTCACCCTCAACTATGTACAGAATATGCGGCCAATCGTGCTTGTGTCGCGGTGTAAACCCATCCTTTTCGAGCGTAAACATCCGCATAACATAATCATTCCATCCCTGTTCCGGTCCTATCAGTACTTGCTTGGTTACATTCTTCAGTGCTTCTCCGCTAAGTTTTTTTCCGGGAATCTCATTCCTATGTGAAATAAACATATATCTCTCCTCCATTCAAATCAAAATGCTTGTATCATTTCTTGTTTCAAGTTAAACGCTCGCAGACCACTTCGTCGACCTCCGAATCCAGCTGAAGCTCTATGCATACACTTCCGGTTTTAAAGTTGCAATATAGGAAAGGTTCCTGTATTTCTGATTGAAGTCTATTCCGTACCCAACTATGAACTCATCAGGTATGTCGAAACCCTTGTAGTCTACCACCATGGGCACCTTCCGTCGCTCTGGTTTATCTAAGAGGGTACAAATTTGAAAGCTTGCCGGCTGACGCGCTTTTAGGTTTTCCGCCAGATAGTGCAAAGTAAGCCCGGTGTCTATTAAATCCTCGACCAACAATACATGCCGCTTCTCAATGGGATAATCCAGATCCTTCAACAGTCTGACCACTCCGGAGCTTTCAGTAGAACTTCCATAACTGGCAGCGGCGATAAAATCAATCTCTAGGGGGAGCTCTATACGACGAACCAGGTCAGCCAGAAACACATTCGCCCCCTTGAGAACTCCAATAACCAGCAGCTCCTGACCCTGATAATCGGCGGTTATCTGCTTTCCCAAATCCTCTACCCTTTTCTCAAGCTCGTCAGCAGAGAAAAGTACCTCTTTTACATCATCATGCACACTGCTACTCCTTTAGGCATCCTAATTGAGCCTTATTATACATGCTGCCTGAGAGAAACGCAAAGGATTCACGATGGAGAATTGTAATAGGAGATTTTAATTTGCCTTTCTGCTCTTAATTTACTAAGTTGACTAGAAAGATTATCTAAGGAGATATCAATGGAAATTGCATCTAAACGAATTATTGCTTTGGTCCACGACCAGTTTGAAGATCTAGAGTTATGGTACCCGGTTCTCCGTCTCAGAGAAGCAGGGGCAGAGGTAGTCTTGGTCGGTGAAAAATCCGGCAAAGAATACTTCGGCAAGCATGGGGTTCCTGCCATCGCCGAGTTTTCTTACGATGAGGTCGACTCCTCCGATTTCCAAGGTATATTGGTTCCCGGCGGCTGGGCCCCCGACAAACTGCGCAGATATCCCAAGGTTATTGAACTCATACGCGCTTTTGATAAAGCGGAAAAATTGATTGGACAAATATGTCATGCCGGCTGGGTACTGATTTCTGCGGATATCCTTAAGGGCCGCGAGGTTACCAGTACCCCTGCAATAAAGGACGATCTGGTCAACGCCGGAGCCATCTGGAAAAACACCGATGTGATTCGCGACGGACACATCATTTCAAGCCGCCGGCCGCCTGACCTGCCTGCATATATGCGGGAGATTATCGCATACCTAAAATAAATCAGCCGAGGAGCCGCCCATTGTCGGACATCTAGTACTCATACCGGTAGGACAAGGCAGCACGCCGAAAGTACCAATACACGGGACTCTCGGTATCCACCTCCCGGTATGAAAAATGGGCGTTCCCAATGGTTTCTTCGGTGTAGTCCCGACCGCGGCCAAACTGCAGCTGAACTGTCAGAGCATGGCTAGGATTTATCTGTACAATCATGAAAGGGCTTATATAGACCTTCATAAAGTCCGAGCCCCAGCCACCGGCATCCATCGTCGACTCATCCCGCTTAGTAATTCGCTGTTCCGTTTCTATGAGTAATCCGGTTGTATCGATATGCCGCACCGCCGGCATTTGGTATCCAAGCACTCCGGTCTGCTTCCAGTTCCATCCGTTAAAGTTTTCCCCGTTATCGGCCTGCCACATCCATGGGTCATTGGCCCCGGCTGCGGAAAAAGCCTCGTACTGAAGCCCGGCACGGTACACTGTAACAATGTGGGTCCAGTCTCCGGGAACCAGCAGTCCAAAATCAAACTGGAAGGTGGCTCCCGCCTCCGCCGTTGTTACTATACCTTCAAAGGAAGCCGGCTCAAAGGTCTCCTCGGGGGTATTATAGGAAAGACCGCTTATATCTCCAATCGACCACCCCGTGCCGACTGAAAGGGCGCTGTCGATTGAAAGAAAGGCTACCGGGGTAAGTACCGTCTCGACTATAAAATTCCCGGTTACCGGAGATATTTCTTCCTTAAATCGAATTTTCACATTGTTTCCGGCTGTTAATATCGAATTTCCCCTTAACAAGGGAAACTCCAGCTCCTGGCCGAAGGTTGCCCGCATCTCAAAGGCCTGACCGCCTAGATCGCGTCCCTCATCCTTTATATCCGAGCCGGCCAGATTTTCCAGCTCCTCTTGTGTAACCGTGCTGTAGTCTATGGGAGCAAACCTCTCTATCCCATAGCCTCCCAGGTTGGCCGGATACCACGCTAAATCTCCTGCAATCCAACGGCTTATCTCTGTCTGAGCAGCCAAACCACATACTGCAATCAGTCCACACAGCACAAACGCTGTAAATTTCCGCATACCCTTCTCCTTCTTACTATTTGAGAGTATAGCAAGATGTAGAGTATTTGTACAATTAATAAAAACGGAGCTTCACTCACCTTGGAACTATCTTTCATATTTTCTATAGTAATGACATGGTTCTCCGGCGAGTGCTGATGATAGTAATTGGCTTGTGTTGTCTGCTTGTCTCTCCGCTTACAGCAGACACAGTGACTACCATTACCTACCTTCCCGGTCCGATGATTCTTTCCGAAGAGACTATCAGCAAATACCCCGAAGTACCTATTACCTCCGTTGAGATTGAAGGTCTCACCCGCATCAGTTCTGCTACCCTTACATCGGTCATTGACATACACGTCGGAGAGCCGCTGCGCACTATAGACCTGGACCAAGCGCGGAGAAGGTTGCTGCAAAGTGATATCTTTGAGTCCCTTCAGGTTTATTATCAACCCAGTGCTAAGGGATATAAGATCATGATTAGGGTAGAAGAGCGACCCTATTTTGATCTTAAACCATACTTTTCACTTAGCAGCGGCGCAATTATCACCGGCGGAGCAACCATTAACTCAAAAGTTCAGGGACGAACCTCTGAACTACTGGGTACCACCGTGTGGCAGCATGGAGGCTTAACAGGAAAACTGGGATATATAAATTCGGAACTGTATGACGGGAACGGATCATTCTTACTATTTTTCTCCGGCGGCTACACAGAACAGCTCCACAGCTACACCGACGGCACGGAGCTGAGAACTTTCTCTGGTTATACAGGCAATCTCTCATCTAAGCTTGAATTCAACCAGAACAGAAATTTTCAACCCGGGTTCACCCTGGAGTATGAAATGCTCGACCTGGATTATAGTTGGGATCCACATTACAATATGGCCGAATCATCTGAAATGCTGGGAGTTGGAGCAAGTATAACTTACGACACCACCTATTTTATATACTATTTTCTGGAAGGCTCAAAAGTCTCACTTAACTTATCCCGCGGCTTTATTATTGGTCCCCGCACTGGAGATCTCTTTGGAAGCTTGTCAGCTGAAAAAACAGTTCGCAACATCCTCCGCCATAATGTATCGATGTACGGGAAAGCTGGTTTTAATTTTACCGACCCTCTGCATTACAACGACCTCTACGGTCGCGGATTTCGGGTTTTGCCTATGAAAAATTCCGTGGACCGGCTCTATTCCAGTGCAGGTGTTGAATATGAGGTTCCCCTTGCTCAGCCTTCTTTTGGAACCTTCACCACCTTTAGTTTTATTGAAACCGGTTATTACAGTCCTTCAGAAAACAGCTCTGAACTCTTTTTCGGCCCCGGAATAGGGTTCAGATTCTATGCAGCCCGAGTTGAGGCTCCAATATTAGGATTCCATGTCGGATTAAACACTTTTACACTTACCGCTCAAACCGAATTCTTTATCGGTTTACAATTCTGATTTCTTATACCTATCTCAGTGTTCCTCTTTATACCAATTCATATCAAATATTGTGAATAAACGCCAAGATTTTTGAAAGCGCCTGATTTACAAAGAAAAGCGCTCCCATATCATCCGCGATGAATCCACTCCAAGGCTCTTCAAGCTTCCACGCACTGAGGTCATCATTGCCGGCGGCCCGCAGATAAAAAACATAGCTCTTCGAATCGCCTCGCCACTAAGAACCTCCTGCAAGAGTTCTTCAGTTATTCTACCGCGGCGTCCATCCCAATATTCCTGCTGACCATCAAGCACCGGTACCAACTCTGCAGCTCTTTTCAACTCATCAGAATAAATAAAGTCTTCAGGACGTCTTGCATTCCACAGCAGAACAGGCTTGGGTACATTTCTCTCTTGAACTAGGCTGCGTGCCATACTCAAAAATGGGGTTATACCTATGCCACCGGCAATCCACACCAGAGGACTATCTTGCGGCAGACTGCGGTATGAAAAAACTCCATAAGGCCCATTCACCTTCAAACGAGCACCGACTTGTACCGAAGGCAGGGCTTCAGTGAAATCTCCCAAGGCCTTTGCACTAAATGACAGGTAACTCTTTTGATCGCTCCCTTTTGTACCTGCTGATATGGTAAAGGGATGCTCCTCTTTTCCCGGCACTCCATCTAAAAAACGGTAGAAGGCAAATTGCCCCGGATTGTGGCGCACAGCCCTGCCCTTTTCAAGCTCAAAGCCAATGGTGGTTACCTGATCTGAAGGCTGTTCTACTTTTACTACTCGATATACAGGATCTTTCAACCATGGACGAAATAGCTTGTGGTACATATAAACTGTCAGGGCTGCTGCAGCCAAAACAATAAAATAGACACGCAAGACCACGGATATGGCTGCGGTACTTGAACCAAGGACATGCAGGAAGATAAGAATAGAGAGTAAAAAAGTACTGTTATGGAGCGCTTTTATATGGTGGTACTGCATTTTCCATTTTTGATAAATAAGTTTTCGCATACCTGCAAATACCGAGTTTTTGTGTGTACCCGACAAAAGAGCCGCACTGAAAAACCCAACTAAAGAAAAACCGACAAACGCAATTATCCCACCTACAACCTGTAGAGACGCAGGGTATAGCCATAGTTTGATTACCACATGCACTAGTAACAGGAGTAAACTTAAGGGGGCCATCATACGATGAAACACAAGTAGACGATCTTGGCCAATTCCGCGTTCCAGTACCTTCAGCCGTGCGCTCAATATCAGCTGAACCATCAGCCAGCTGTACCCGTACACACCTGAGAGCAATGCCACCCCAAGCAGGAAGTCAGAAACAAAAGAAGAATCAACCCCATAAGCAACAGCCACTATAATTAGAGGTCCTAAATAGTAAAAAAACAGTAAAACTCTAACCTTTTTTTTATTCATCATGTTCTCCTTGCAGTTAGCAGTATAGTAAAAACTTTTCCTGTGCGCCACTTGTAATTAGTTTCGCATGCCGCTTCGCGGCAACTGAAACAACGAAAATAGCCGGATACGGCTATTTTCTTAATAGCAGAGCCTTTTGACATCAGCTCTGGAATTTATAATAGTTTAAAAGTAGAGACGAAAAGCAAGGAGCAGTATATGAAATATGTCAGTTTAGGCAATTCCGGATTAAAGGTAAGCGAGCTCTGTATGGGGAGTATGACCTTCGGTCGCGAAACCGATGAACAGACCAGTTATACTATGATGGACGATTTCTCTGCGGCGGGTGGTAATTTCATTGATACAGCAAACGTGTATTCCCGGGGCACCTCCGAAGAAATCGTCGGCAAATGGCTGAAGCGGCAGCGTCGGGAGGATTATGTGATTGCCACAAAGGTGCGCTTTCCTATGGGCGATGGCCCTAATGAGAGTGGTCTGGGCCGGGCTCATATTATGCAGCAGGTAGACGCCAGTCTGAAGCGCCTGCAAACCGATTATATCGACCTCTACCAGGTCCATTGCCAGGACCCGACAACGCCCTTGGAAGAGACCCTCGCAAGCCTGAACAACCTTGTCCAATCCGGTAAAGTTCGCTATATAGGTGCCAGTAACTTTACCCCTTCAGTGCTACAGAAGGCTCTGGACATCAGCGAAGCCTACGGGTGGGCACCCTTTATTTCGCTCCAGGCCAAGTACAATCTATTAACTCGCTCCGGCGAGTGGGAGCTGCTGCCGCTTTGTGCCAGGGAAGGACTGGGATTTATGGTATGGGGCCCATTGCTCGGGGGCTGGCTCTCGGGACGCTACACCCGTGATATGCAGGCCCCACCAAAAAACAGCCGAGTGGAGCAGGCCGAAGCAGAGGGCTGGTTTGAATCCTGGCAAAACTACAATACGGAAGCAACCTGGCAGGTTATCGATACCCTGCTTGAAATCGCCAAAGAAACCGGCAGATCACCGGCCCAAGTTTCGCTGAACTGGCTGCTGCGCAAGTGCGAGGTCACCAGCCCGATTATCGGTGCCCGCAAGCTTGAGCACCTACGGGACAACCTCGCTGCTGCCGAATGGTCCCTGACTCAAGAGCACATGCAGCGCTTAAACACAGCCAGTGCGATACCGGCCCCCTACCCCTACGATATGGTACAGCAAAACTGCGGGTGTTAACCGGTT
>JAWLDZ010000047.1:14116-17204 GCA_041686355.1 Spirochaetaceae bacterium | reverse complement strand
ACCAGGATCTTCGTATCCTTCGGGCCCATGGTGAAGGCGAGTTCTGTTTCCTTGCCTTCTACCAGGTCCGCATAGCGGGTCATGCCCCAGCTGTATACCGGGCTGTCGCCGACATTATTGTTGGCAGCTTCCACTTCAAACTTCACATCATCTCCAGGTGGAAGAAAAAACTCTAAACGGTTGTCCGAGGGAGTAACGGTTACGTTCCGTTGATAATCCTGCCCGGTTACGCGCACATTTACTTCAGTTACGTCGCTCTGCAGGCCCATTACACTCAATTTCGGATTAATAGAGCCGTCGGCCATTTCCGTTGTAAAAGAGCAGGCCCCTGTGAGGAGCAGTGTTATAGCAACTGTGCCGTACAACAGGATCCGAGTTATTCTATTTTCCCTTTTATATGGTGTTTTTTTTGAATTCATAATCTTTTCCTCCTTATTCCCAGGTGAGGTTGAGAATCACTCGTGAATAATCGTTCACTTGAGAGCCGTTGTGTTTTACAATCCCTCCGCCCCCCGACAAGCTGCTTACTACTTCAAATTGGTCGTTCAACAGGGTCTGCTGGGCGTTGGAGGGCGCCGAGTATCCGTCGGTGCTGCTCTCCTTTCCCTCGTGTACCCCGCGGCTCTGACCGACCTGGTTGCGGAATACGACGGTCCCCTCGGTGACCCAGAGAGTAAAGCCGTCAAAAACAAAACTTGTTCCGCGCACAGCAGCCGTTGAGACGGCACTTCGAAGTTTAAAATTGTTCCGTAGGCCCTCGGTGGTCCGAACATTTGCCTCGACCTTTCCCACCTCGAGAAACAGGTCGGTGTCGACGCTGTCGCTCTCTTCTACAATCTGTTCCAGCTGCATACGTGTGAGGGCTTTCACCTCCAAGGTGCTTTCGCCGAGCTCGAGTACCGCCTTCGAGTTGAATCCGGTGGAAATATATGTCCCCCGGGATATGCTCCGCCCGGAGGCGGCCCGCTGCCATTGGCCTCCGGTCTCTTTGACTTCTACTTTGCCTTCGGTGCTTCGGATAACCGCATCAACGGCAAACAGGGGGGCAGCTGCAGCAAAGAGTAGCAAAATGGTGATATAAAGTAGGGATTTGTATGTTTTCATTTGAATTAACCTCCTCATTAATAGGTAAATGAAATATCCAGACGGCCGACTGCCTCTACCTCTGATCTGCTGTCTGCAAAGGGACTGTCGGCGGAGTAGTTATTGGGCATGAATACTCCCCCGCTAAGAGTAATGCCTAAATCAGAAAAGGGGCGGTAGTTCACACGCAGGTCCGCCTCGCTTCCCAAATACAGCTGGTCTGAGGTGCTGCTCACCCCGGGTTCAGAGATTGCACCGGTGGTGCTGCGCAGAAAGCTCAAGGCGCTTAGTTCAAGCTGCAGTTCACCGTCATAAATAGATGAGAGAGGCTTTATCGAGTAAGAGAGTTCCCCGACGCTTATGTTTCCCGGGCTGGGTGAAAAGGCAATACCGAACTGGTCGCTATGTGAAAGGGGGATGAAGTGGTTTGAATAATCAGAACCGCCGTACCCGCCATAATAGCTGCCCTGTTCCGGATCACCGGAAGAGTAGAATCCCCTTAGCTTGAGCCGGGAATAGTTAAAATCCTCCATATAATATGTGAATTCTCCCCCCGCCAAGTACCCCAAGGTACTGTACGCCCCGTGGCCGTAGTTGATAAAACTGTAGAAACGGTGATACAGGTCTCTGCTCATAGACCCTGCAACACCGATTCCGAGGTATTCGGTAAAAATGCGGTCGTCCGCTGTCAATAAGTCGTTCTCCTGCTGCAGGTCCTGCTGGGCTAGGAGCGACACATTTACATCTTGTTCCAGCAGCTGCGAGAAAGCAATTTCAAAGCGCCCAATGGTCTTTGGGGGAGCTGTCTGATATCCGTTGGAAGGGGCTCCTAGATGAACACCTATATCACTCTGGGTGACCAGTATCCGAGAGTTGGGAACGAAGGTGAGGCCGGTATAGCCGGCTCCAGCGGATAGGCTTCCCCACGGGAGTTCAATCTCAATGTCCGCTCCATCCAAATTATGATCAAGCACATATCCTATAAAGTCTGCAAAATTAAATCTTCCGAGACGGTAGCTTATTCGTGAAGTGAGAGACTCTGTTTCAATCGGATGGGTTCCTGTAAACACAAACTGATTGATATCGACGAAAAAAGAGCGGTCAAGGTTGAATTGGTACTTGGCCGCGGTTCTCAGAGAGGCGTTTTCTGAAAACTGGGCGTTAAGCCATATACCCGCCTCAAGGTCTTGCTGGAAATTGGTTTCGCCTTCCCACTGCAGTTCACTGGAACTTTCTGCAAAACCGCCCCAATCGTAAAGGGTTTGGGCCGTAACAGACTGAGAGCTCAGACCGAGGAGAAAAACAAGGGCGGCGCCTAAAAATAGGCCTGAAGGTCGGTTCTTTATGTTAGTTCTGTTCATGCCGATTCCTCCTTCCATTCTAGAACTTCCCTGAGAATGTAAAGTACTTCAGAGCCCGATAAGCTTCGCCCGGGAAGTTCGCTACCGCGGAGGAAACCGCGGTAGTGCATTTCTCGGGCTGCATAGCGGGGGCCCGGAAATAGTTTGTACATAACTCCTCCGGGTATTTGGAAGGTGTGCATTAATAACTGAGAATATTGACCCAGGGTAATCGGCGTATCAGCTGAAATCTCCGGTAAGTGCCGCTCTCGGGAATCGAAACCTTCAGCTGCTTTCTGAGGGGAAATCTCCTCATCAAGCTCTCCGCCGGCGGCCTGCACCATATAAAGTGCCTCTGCAAAAGAGGCCTCTTCCTGCTCAAGCAGCTGATCGATAACCAGGTTGGATTGTGCAGGAACAACACTGATAGAAATTCCAACTAAGAAAAGTATAATTAAAATGATGGTACCATTATGTGTGTGCATTTAATTCCTCCTCCATCTCGCGATTATACATTACTAAAACTGTAATGTATAATGAAGCAGATAACAACTTCACAGACTGAATTTCTCAAAAAAATTCGGTTCGGGACCGGAAAAAATTAGAAATTCTGCGTCTGGTAGAATTATGTAGGGATATGCATTAATATAAGACTATAAAATAAG
>JAWLDZ010000047.1:11954-14016 GCA_041686355.1 Spirochaetaceae bacterium | reverse complement strand
TTCCACATAAAAAAGGGCATTCAAATTATTCGCTTGGATGCAATTGCATATCTCTGGAAAGAGTTGGGTCATCCGAGTATCCATCATGAAAAGACCCATGCCGTGGTAAAACTGTTTCGGGCAATCCTCAATGTTGCAGCCCCCTGGGTGGTAGTAATAACGGAAACCAATGTGCCCCATGCGGAGAATATCAGCTACTTTGGAAACGCGAATGATGAGGCCCACATGGTGTATCAGTTCAGTCTGCCGCCCTTGGTGCTGGACGCCTTCAGGCGTGAGGATACCCGACATCTTCAGCAGTGGGCCTCGGAACTGCAGGATACCCTTGGCACGACTACCTTTTTTAATTTTCTGGCCTCCCACGACGGAATTGGACTACTTCCCGCCAAGGGTATTCTCTCGGAAGAGGAAATTGAGGGCTTGGTAGAAAATACCCGTGCGCAGGGCGGCTTTATCAATTATAAATCCACGCCGGAGGGAGAAGTTCCCTACGAGATGAATATCACCTACCTGGATGCCCTTGCCGGACCGGAACTACCGGATAGTGTGCGAGCGCGAAAGTTCCTTGCCGGGCAGGCGGTAATGCTCACTCTGCGGGGTGTGCCGGGTATTTATATTCACAGTCTGCTTGGATCAGAGAATTATAGAGAAGGGGTGGCGCAGACCGGTGAGAACCGAACTATTAACAGGGAAAAGCTCTCCTATTCTGAGGTAATGACCGAGCTGAATAGCCCGGGAAGCCTGCGAAACCGGATATTTAGCGGCTTTCAGGATATGCTCAAGGCGCGCCGCCGAGAGGAGGCCTTTCACCCCGCCGGTCGGATGGAGATCCTGCCGACGGAGAAGGAGGTACTGTGCATCCTGCGTATCTCTCCCAATAACACAGAATATATATTGGCTTTTATTAGTGTGAATCCCGGGCTCACCACCGTTGAAATACCAATAAACCTGCTGCCCAAGCCCTTAAAGACTAATTATTCCGAGCTAATAGGAGGGAACTCCTTTACAGCCGCACTCAACCGAAATTCCCTCCAGTTTCAGCTTACCGGTTTTGGGGTTTATTGGTTAAAATAGCCTACCTATCGCGAAACTGCTTGCTGCCCCAAATTGAAGTGGTGAGATGGCGGAGCTTTGTTTCGAGTACGCTGTAGGAGTAATATCGCAGTCCTAAATTGTAATTCGTTTCGGCCATCCGGGCCCGTTTATCAGGGTCCTTCAATACCTTCCGCGTGTATTCGACAGTACTGTTGCTGATAAAGTTGTCCATCTCGATCACATCAAAGCCCTTCGGTTTGATATCGTGAGAGTAAATGGAGTAGTTGTTCACCAGAATTGGCTTGCAATGATAAATACCTTCTAGAAAGGCGTTGCCAAAGCCCTCTACAATTGAGGGGTAGGTAATTAGGTCGGCATGGGGATAGATGTCATCGAGGGTATACACCTTGCGTCCGTCAGGGGTCTGTCCTCGGTGATCGGCAATAATATCATCAACAAAAAGTGCGTGAATGCCCAGCAATTCGGCGTATTCCTTTACACGGGTCTGGTATTCATACCCCTCATCACCGGAGGCGTGGCTGATAACCAGGGTCGCCTTCATTTTTAGTCGGGCGACCAGTTCAATTGCATGTTCAATTCCTTTACGCTGAACAACCCGGGTTGGCTGCAGGATAAGCAGCTCGTCCTCCGCAACTCCTAAGGCCCGTCGTACATCGTTATTGTAGGGGTCCTTGCCGTCGGGCGGATTCTCAAAGTCCATCACATTTGGAATCAGGGTAGATGCAATACCGGTTCGCAGGGCCAGCTGATTCTGGGCAGAACTATTAATCACCACATGCTGAACCGATTTGAGGTGAGGGGGATAGCCGGCATTGAAGTAATCCCACACGCAGTTTGTAAGAAACCGTTTTCTTTCCCAGAAGAAATCGTGATGATGGGCAATCACCGGCATGCCGGTTTCTGCAATTACTTCAGTAAGGGCTAAGCCCAGGGGAATGTTGAGGGGAATGGTAAGGGTATTTTGTGGAATCAGCAGATCGATGTCAAATTGTTTTATAAAATCATA
>JAWLDZ010000047.1:0-11854 GCA_041686355.1 Spirochaetaceae bacterium | reverse complement strand
TACTTCAGTAAGGGCTAAGCCCAGGGGAATGTTGAGGGGAATGGTAAGGGTATTTTGTGGAATCAGCAGATCGATGTCAAATTGTTTTATAAAATCATATATTTTCTTTTTTAGAATTTCCCGATAATGGTGAAGGCCGTCGGTCAGTTCCCGTGGACGGTCTTGTAGATCAAAACTCATGTTGTATAGTTTGACAATTTCCGGGTGCTTAAAGTGAGCCTCATCAACAATCATGGAAGTTTCAGGGGGGGTGTCGAGTTCTCCCGCCATATAGTAGCAGTTGTAGTCGTGGCGCTCAAATATCTCGGCCCATTTCTTAGTTTCCAGTGAGACCCCGTCTGTTCCAGATATCCTAAATGAGATAAAACCAACATTTTTTCCCGCTTTCTTTAACTTACTCACCTATTCACCTCGTTTTATACGTGTCTTTATCTTTAATCATGCTTTCCATTATAGATTGCAATTTGCAGGGGTCAAGAACTCTCTGGAAGAAATTACTCATATCATCTAAACTCTGGAAATATGAAAGATCAACAGCTAGTGTGGAATGAATCGAGTCGTGAGACTCTGCTCGAAAGCTCCATTTTCAGTGTTCGTTCAATTCACAGGCACTCCTCGGACGGGCGAGAGGCAGATTTTATCTGCCTGGATGCTCCGGACTGGGTGACCGTGGTGCCCCTCTTATCCGGCAAGGAGGGACCGCAGTTTATCATGGTTGAGCAGTTTCGGCATGGAAGCGGAAAAGTTACCTTTGAATTCCCGGCAGGAACTATCGACCCCGGGGAAGCTCCCCAGCGGGCTGCTGAGCGGGAACTATTGGAGGAGACCGGATATACGGCGGGATTGCTTATACCTCTGGGTGATGTTTCACCGAATCCGGCCTTTATGAATAACCGGGTACATGTGTTTCTCGCGAAGGATCTAGTGTGGCATAAAGAACAGGAATTGGATGAAAATGAACAAATCCACACTCATCTGGAGCCGGTTGACAAGGTGCGGCAGCAGATGGGTACCGGTGCATATGATAACGGGATCATGGTGATTGCTTTGCAGTTTTTTTCAAGATATTATCGGCAGGATACAAAAAAACCGCCCTATTGAGCGGCGTCCGTCCGGTTTCTGATTGGATACAAGAATGCAGAAGATAAATAGGCGCCGACCGGATTCGAACCGGTGAATAAAGGTTTTGCAGACCTCCCCCTTACCACTTGGGTACGGCGCCACAGTACGCAGTTAACATAACAAAATTGGGAACCATTGTCCAGTACTAGGGGTCAAAACAATGAAGAAGTCGAAACGGCCGAAAATATTGTGTATACAGCCTCCAGTGTATGATTTTGCATTGTACGACCTCTTTTTCAAGCCCTATGGGCTGCTGAGGATAGCCGGCCGGCTGGAGCAGCAGGGGTACCAAGTTGAGTTTCTCAACGCCTTAGACTATCAAGAACCGTATACCCTTGCGGCTAAGGGGATGCCGCGGCGCAGGGCGAACGGGACGGGCAAGTTCCACCGTCAACCTGCTCAACTGCCACCGGGCGTTCAGGCCATCCCCCGTCAGTACAGCCGGTATGGGGTGTTGCCGGAGGTTTTTGCGCAGCAGGTGGCAAAAACACAACCGGATATGGTTTTTATTACCTCGCAGATGACCTATTGGTATCAGGGGCTGGCGGAGGCGGTTCAGGTGGTGCGACAGGCTCACCCCGCTGTTCCGGTGGTGGTCGGCGGAATTTATGCTACGCTTATGCCGAAGCACTGCCGTACTGTGACTGGGGCCGATGAGGTAATTCTCGGGGAGGGGCTCTCCCAGCTCCCGTATCTGTTTGAAAAGTATAATTTGACTGCAGCGAAGGCACCGGATTCGAACAGTGGTGTGGTGCCGGCTCTGTTTGGCGGCCGGGAAACCTGGGGAGATGCCGGGGTAGTGAGGTTAAATGTTGGCTGTCCATTTCGTTGTACCTATTGCGCTTCAGCCATTATTGAACCTCGGTTTCTGCCCGGTGAGTATCATCAGGTGTGGGAACAGATTCTTTACATGCATCGGACATACGGTACAGTCCACTTTGCCTTTTATGATGATGCCTTGCTGGTTCACAAGGAAAAACTGCTGTTGCCCCTGCTGGAACTGGTAATCCGTTCCGAGCTTCCCCTTCGCTTCTACACCCCTAATGCGGTGCATATGCACTTTATCGACCGGGAGACGGCGAGGCTGATGCGAGCCGCCGGTTTTCAGGAGGTTCGAATAGGCTATGAATCGGCGGATGAACAGTTTCATCGCCGGCAGGATGAAAAATATACTCCCGATGAGGTACCCGGTGCATTAGAGGCTCTCAAAGCGGCCGGGTTTCCAGGGGAATCTATCATTCTGTATGTCCTGGCAGGACTTCCCCGGCAAAGAGCCGCCGAGGTAGAAGCTACTCTTTTGGAAGTAGCGCCTTTTGGGGTTCGAGTATCTATAGCCGAATATTCTCCGGTACCCCAAACCGCTCTTTGGCAGGAGAGTGTAGCCGCTGCCCGTTTTCCGATTGCGGAACAGCCTCTGTACCACAATAACTCCTTCTTTCCAATGGAATGGGAAGGGTTTACCCGCCGGCAGTTAGAATCCCTGAAGCGGATGACTTTGAAATAAGCGACTTTAATATGAGTTTGCTGATGCTATGCGCTATAGTGTTTTTATGTTATTATCTATGCATAGTTTACTGAAATAGAGGGTTTTCCGTGTACATACCAACCGATAGAGACTTTATTCGAAATACGGCTTTCTGTCTGCTTTTTTTTCTGCTTGTATCCCCTTTGTGGGGGCAGAGGGATGATCAGAGTTACCAACGCCTGCGTCCTAATACACAGTTAAGTGCGTCGATTCCGCTTTCCAAAGAAGGGGGGGGCTATAAAACCTTTACCTTTGAAGTCGAACCGGATACCTTTGCAGTTCGGCTGTCTCTTTCCGAGGCTCCCGCCGATCTGGACTTGTATATCAAGCATAATGAAGAAATTCAAAGTTATGATTTTGTTGATGCGTATAGTGATTCCCAAGATTACAATGAGGTGCTCTTTCTGTCTAGCCTTTCCGACCCTCCTTTGAAGGAAGGGAAATATTATATAGATGTTGTCTATCCGCGAGAATCCCCGCCCTTTCATAAATGGAATCGCCTGCAGGAAGTTCCCTTCAAAATCGAGCTTGAAACAATATCAGCCGACCGGCATACCCGTCTGGAACCGGGCACAGCGATCGAAGGTGAATTACTACCCAAAAACGGTATGGCGGCTAGCTATTCGATAGAAATTCCGGAAGGTTTACGCAACCTCCGGGTTGATTTATTTGATACGGAAGCCGATCTAGATCTGCTGGTTGGGTACGAACAACCGGTTCTCACCCGCAAGAATGCCGATTATCTGCAAGAGGGCTTGATTGGCCGTGAGAGTATTGTTTTGGATGGTTCTGAGGATGAACCGGAACTGCCCGCTGGAACCTACTTTATTACGGTCTTCGATGCGGTTTCAGACGCCCGGCCGGAGGAGTTCAGTTTACAAGTAAGTTTTCAGAGTGAACCGCCGGAACACTTGTTGTCAATTCCTCGTTTCCCCCGCAGCGATGATGAGCTTCGGCAAGCTCTTTTTTCAACTGTAGAGGTTATTGGAGAAGCCGGTCGTGGTTCAGGTTGTCTGGTATCAAAGGGTGGTTTGTTGTTAACCAATTGGCATGTGCTGCGTGGTTTGGATGGAGGCGCATCGGAAGATATCTATGTTGCCGTGTCTTTCTCGCAGCAGAACCCGCCTCAGGAGTTGTTCAAGGCGGAGATTCTTGAGTACGACGAAAAAACCGATCTAGCATTGCTGAAGATTAAATCGGGCCGATATGATCAGCCCTTGCCCCGTGATTATGAGTTTCCCTTCTTTACCCTTGCTGATACTGGGTTGCTGCAGTTAGGCCAGCCCTTGTCTTTCATCGGCTATCCAAACGGCGGCGGCAGTGGTTCCAAGGTCACTGTTTCCTTAACACGTGGTATTGTCAGCGGCTTTGACCAGGGGGTTGATGATTTATTAATTAAGACAGATGCGGTGCTTACTCCCGGCAATTCCGGAGGAGCAGCTATCAATGCCTATTACGAGTTAGTTGGCCTGCCCACTTTTACTATGGCCGAAAAAAACTCGCCCATAGGTTTTATTCGACCTGTGAGCGAGATTCCAAGCGAGTGGCTTGAACAAATTACTCGTCGTAGAAGCTTCTAATCTGTTCTTTTACCTCGTTTAGTGCATCCTGGTACTGCTGTTCAAGCTGCTGCATATGGCGCTGCAGCAGTTGAGTGTATTCGGGGTCCTGTTCAGGCTTTAGTTCGATTTCATAGCCGTATTGGCGGGTAAGACTCTGCTGCTTCTGCCTCAGCTGTGGTTCATACTGCTGCTTAACCTGTTCAGTCAATTGTTCGCGATGCTGTAGATACTGAGTAAAAAATTGTGAAACCTGCTGCAGAACTGAAGAGATCTGACTATCCTTTCCGACTAAGGCTTTTAACCCCTTCTCAACATAGTTAAGTCGTTCTTGAAAATTTTCATCCCGCGGCAAGCTGATGTGGGAGAGGAGTATTTCAACTGCCGAGCTTTCGACCGTATTCCGCTCGTCTCCCTTGTACTCCTTAATCGCTTTTTGCAGATTTTTTGGTTCCGATGTTTCTGAATTCATATAGTCTGAGGCGATTTTCTGTCCGATTTTTTTCAATTCATTTTTCCGAACGGCAGTTTTATCGCTTTTAATATCGGCGGTCCGCTCCATAGCAAGTTCCCAGGTTGATTTTATTTCACCCATAGTATCTCCTCCTTCGTAGTTCCCTCAGTTTGAATATAACGCTATCCGACGGTAGAGTTCAATAACTGTATTAGACTTTACCCCGTATAAGAAATCTTCTATACTACAGTTGTAGATTGTTGCATTTTTAGGGGAGGAACGCACTAAGATGAGCGAACATGTTAAGATTACTATTGATGGACAGGAAATTGAGGCTGACAAGGGAGCCAATCTGCTGGTTACAGCCCGTGAAAACGGCTTTGATATACCAAGCCTCTGCTTTCTGGAAAAGCTTACTCCAACTGCTGCATGCCGCATGTGTATTGTAAAAATTGAGGGAAGGCGAGGATTAGTAACCGCATGTTCCACCCCGGTAGAGGAAGGTTTGCGGGTCACGGCCTTTGATGAAGAGATTGAAGAGTACCGACGTATTACTTTGGAATTGCATTTGGCGGAACACGATTATGAATGTCCGGTCTGTGATGCCAATGGCGAGTGTGAGCTGCAGGATCTTGCGTATCGTTACGATATGGGAGTAGAGAAAAACAGAAGTATACCCAGTCTACTTATGGGTAAGCAGGAGGGAGGTCTTCGGCTCCCCCATGATAAAACCTCCCCGGTGCTCGAGTATGAGGCTGCAAAGTGTATTCGCTGCGGCCGCTGTATCCAGGCTTGTGATGAGATTCAGGAAAAGGGAGTCCTGGGTTTTGTCCATCGCGGTTATCATACCTTTGTGTCCGCTGAATTCGGAGCCTGGAAGAATTCGACTTGTGACGGCTGCGGAGAGTGTGTGCAAGTCTGCCCTACCGCTGCACTTACTGAAAAACCGATTGTGGAGCGTTTTCGCCCCTTCGATGCGGAGCGTAAGGTTACGACTACCTGCGTGTATTGCGGGGTGGGATGTCAGCTCGATATGTGGGTAAAAAACGACCGGATAGTCCGGGTGAGGGGGGCAGAGTCGCGACCGAACAATGGCCGGCTTTGTGTGAAAGGGCGCTTCGGCTACGAGTTTATTCACAATCCTGAACGTTTGAAACGGCCGTTGGTAAAGCGAAATGGCGAGTTTATCGAAACCGACTGGGACGAGGCTTTGGATATTGTCGCCTCCAGGTTCAAGCAGATACACAGGGATCATGGATCGGAGGCGCTGGCCGGTCTCTCTTCTGCCAAATGTACCAACGAAGAAAACTATATTTTTCAGAAATTTGTGCGCACGGTGTTCGGTACGAACAACGTGGACCACTGTGCCCGCCTCTGTCATGCACCGACGGTAGCCGGCTTAGGTATGGCCTTCGGTTCGGGAGCAATGACCAATTCAATTCCGGAGTTGGCGGATGCCGACTGTATCCTGGTGACGGGAGCCAATGTAACTGAAACCCACCCTGTTACTGCTACCTACATCAAAAATGCGGTACGCAAAGGGGCAAAGCTGATTGTGGTGGATCCGCGAAAGATTGACCTAGTAGATCATGCCTATATTTGGGTGCGACAAAACTCGGGCAGCGATGTGGCCTGGATCAATGGCATCATGCATGTAATTATCGAGGAGGACCTGCTGGATAAGAAGTTTATTGCCAAGCGAACCGAGAACTTCGAGGAGCTAAAACAGACTCTGGCCCAGTATACTCCTGAGAAGGTAGAAGAGATTTCAGGTGTTCCGGCCGATAAAATCCGTGAAATTGCCAGGATATACGCCAAATCCCCAAGCTCTTCCATCGTGTATGCGATGGGAATTACCCAGCATACTACCGGAACCGACAACGTCCTCTCCCTGGCCAACCTGGCGATGGTGGCTGGACAGATTGGACGTGAGTCAACCGGAGTAAATCCTCTGCGCGGGCAGAACAATGTACAGGGAGCCGGTGATATGGCTGCCCTGCCGAATATCTTCCCCGGCTACCAAAAAGTGACCGATGCGGAAAGCCGGAAAAAGTTTGCCCGGGAGTGGAAGGTTGACTCTCTGCCTGCAGAACCCGGTCTCACGGTTACCGAAATTATGAACGCGGCCCTGGATAAGCGGGTTCGCGGTTTATATATAATGGGTGAGAACCCCATGTTGTCGGATCCGAACCTCCGGCATGTGGAGGAGGCTTTGCAGGAAGTTGATTTTCTAGTGGTACAGGATATTTTCCTGAGTGAAACTGCCCGTATGGCGGATGTGGTGCTGCCGGCAGCCTCCTTTGCTGAAAAAGACGGAACCTTCACCAATAGCGGGCGCAGTGTGCTGCGGGTCAGAAAGGCGGTCACTCCCCCGGGAGGTGCAAAGCCGGATTGGCAGATAGTAACGGAACTTGCCCAGCGGATGGGCTATTCGATGTCCTACTCCTCAGCATCAGAGATAATGGATGAGATTTCGCGGGTGGCTGGTATTTACGGTGGAATTAGTTATAAACGACTTGAAAATGAAGAGCTGCATTGGCCATGTCCTACTGCCGATCATCCCGGTACCCTGTATATGCATAAAGATGAGTTTAAGCGGGGGAAGGGGAAATTTCACCCGGTAGATTACCTGCCTCCGGCCGAGCGACCCGACCATAACTTTCCGCTTGTACTTTCGACTGGTCGTATGCTGTACCATTATCATACTGCAACCATGACCCGCCGCTCTCAGCCCCTCAATACATTTGCCAAAGATGCGTATGTAGAGATCAATGCCAAGGACCTGGAGCAGATAGGTGCCTGTGACGGCTGCAGGGTAAGGGTAATAACCCGCCGTGGGGATATTGAGATCTTTGCGCGGAAAAGTGACCGAGTGGCTGCCGGGACGGTGTTTATCCCGTTTCACTTTCACGAATCTCCGGCGAATCGTCTAACCAATGACGTACTGGATCCGGTAGCAAAAATACCGGAGCTGAAGGTAGCCGCCTGTCGGATTGATAAGATGGAGTAATCTATGAAAAGTAAAGAGGAGCATCTGGTTGCCGGGATACTTGCCGGCGGCCAGAGCAGGCGGCTTGGACAGGACAAGGCCTTTCTGAATTGGCAGGGCCGTTCTCTGATAGAGTGGTCTGTTATACGTGCTAAGGGTATTACTTCGAATATATATCTGTTGGCAAAGGATAGGGCTGCGTATCAGCACCTGTCATGTACGGTGCTCCCTGATTTATACAGTACCTCTTCTCCTCTGAGTGGAATACTGACTGTCAGTCCCTTTGTAAAGCAGTGGCTGCTGCTGCTGGCCTGCGATGTTGTGCTGTTCTCCAACCGTGTACTCCCCTTTTTATGGGAGCAGCGCAGACCGGGACAGGCGCTTGTAGTTCGGTCGAAGGAGGGCCTGCAGCCCTTACTCGGGTTTTATCCTGTGGAGCTTATGGGGTACTGGGAGCAGGCCTATCAAAAGGGAAACTATAAGCTGCAGCCGACACTAGAGCTTATGCCGCGGATTGAGGTATCCGAATCCGATCTCCCCCGCCCCCTGCAAGGGGGGGCGCCTTTTCTGAATATCAACCGAGCTGAGGATGTAGAGCAGCTGCGGAGCCTCAGAACCGATATGCGGGTTCAGTGAGTAAGGAAAGCACAATAAATGAAAGATGAAGAGAGCGAGAATATGAGCGAGCTGTTGTATTATGAATCTCCATATGAGACCAGTTTTACCGCGACTGTAACTGTGGTTGAACCACATAAAAAGGGGTGGGGGGTTCAACTTGACCGCACCCTGTTTTACCCTGAGGGGGGCGGACAGCCCTCGGATATCGGCTGGATCGACAACATTCCGGTTATCCGGGTAGAGAAGCGCGATGATGAGGTATGGCATATCCTGGAGCAGAAGCCTGAACATTCCGAAGTCCGGGGATTGATTAAATGGAGCCATCGCTTTGATTATATGCAGCAGCATACCGGTCAGCATATCCTCTCGGCGGTCATGTACCGGCGTTTCGGCTACAACACGCTTGCCATTCATCAAGGTGAGGACTTTACAACTATCGAGCTTGATATCGAGGAGATATCGAAAGAGGATATAGAAGAGATCGAAACAGCCGCGATGGATATGATTAACCGTAATTTACCGATTCGTACCCGCTGGGTGAAGGATTCGGATGTGGGAGAATATGATTTGCGGCGCCAGCCGAAGGTAAGCGGAGATATACGGCTGGTGCAGCTTGATACCTACGATGCGGTAGCCTGTGGAGGGATCCATACCGCCACTACGGGCGAGGTAAAACTACTCAAACATATATCCACTGAAAAAATCCGCGGCAGGGTACGGCTTTACTGGAAAATAGGCGAACGGGCAATTCGCGATTATGATTACAAAAATCAAACTGTGCTGGCCCTGGTTGACTGGTTCTCTGCCCAGCCGCAGGAGCTGCTCCCGCGGGTGGAGGCTTCCCTTCAGGAGTTGAATGAACACAGGAAGCGGGCCAATACCTTAGAGAGCCGAGTTGCCCGGCTGACTGCTCAGCAGCTGTTAAAGGAGGCTCGGGGCAAGCCTCCGGTCATTACGGCTGAATTTGAAGATGAAGGAAAGGATTTTCTTAAAAAGCTGGTCCAGGAGCTGCCGGCTGATCTTCCATGGGCTGCCTGTGTGATAAATCATCAGGGCGAGGGCTTTCAATGGCTGATCGCCGTTTCTGAACAGGTCGAATTCGATTTTAACAACCGGAAAAAAGAGTTGTTAGCCCTTATCGATGGAAAAGGGGGCGGCAGGCCCCCAGTTTGGCAGGGGGTGGCAGGTCGTAAAGAGGGAATACCCGAGTTGTTTGAGCGCTTTACCGATCAATGGCGGTGATATGCAGTGCCGACCGGTTCCTGGGCGGCATACTGCAGATAGGCATCCTGATCAATCGGATAATCCCAGCATCCCTGCCGGTGGAGTGAGTAGCCTCCGAAGCCGGTTTTAAATCGATATAAACCGTACATCGGATGGGCCGGTTGTTCCGCCGGGGGAATACCAAACAGATCGTAAGAGGTGCATTTTCTTTGCTGTGCCAGCCGTATAGCCTCCCACTGCAGGCGGTAGGTAGGCATGAGGTTTCGTTGTTCACTTCTAGATGCGCCATACAGATAAGTGGCGGTAGTTCCGTGCAGAGCCAATATCATCCCGGCCAGGGGGGTGTGGTTTTTCTCCGCCATAAGCAGGTGTATTTCGGTATTGGGAAGCTCCTGTGTCTGCTCTACCTCCAGCAGTTTTTCAAAATTTTGATAGGTGTGCAGGGCGATACCGTTACGATGTGCCGTTTCAGCATACATCCGGTACCATTCATCTAATCGGTTAAAATGAGCATCAGCAACTCTTACTCCCCTTCGCTCGGACAGACGGATGTTGTACCTGGTTTTTGATCGCATCTCCCGCAGGAGCTGGTCGCCGTCTTTAGAGATATCCAAGATGCGGGTATCCGGCGGTTGAACATCGGTGGGAGCTTTACGGAGGTTCTTTTGGCGGGTGCCGAAGTTCATACGCAGCTCGCGGATACGCTCAGAGGGTGTAGGTTCGTCTTCATAAGGTGAGCTCCATGGCAGATCGTACCTGATAAACAGACAGCCAGCGGGGAGAAAGCGGCGGAGCTGCTGCGAAAGCTCTTCAAGAAACAGGCCGCGAAACTCCTCTGCTACTGAAAAGGTCGGCGCCCAGGGCACATAGGCGTAAGAGTACTCGGATGAGGGCTGCTGGATAAACAGTAAAAGAGAATCGTGATGCCCCTGCCAGTGTATCTGAAAGGCAACCGGCTTCCACCCCATTCGATTCTTTACCATGGCCCAAAAACGTGATTGCATGAGGTTATGACGGTTGTGCATATTTTCCATTGAAATATGCTGGAGACGGAGCATACTTATCGCGACTCCTTTGGTTGGGACGTCTCGGAACGGTCATGGTTAAGCAAAACCCACTCAAGAAACTGGTAATTTACTTCCCAGGCATGCGGTCCGTATCCGCCGGCCATTAAATATGCACTTGGGATTGATCTGTCGGCTAAAAAGCGGTAAATGACTTCATCCCGTTCTTTCAGTTGCGCTAAGCTAAGCTGCAGTTTCGCGGTAGAGTCGAGTCCGTCAAGCTCGTAAGGATCTGCTCCGAATACCACCACCGCCAGGTCAGGGTTGGGAAGTGCCTGTTCCAGTACAACTAGGCCTGAGTGCAGTGCCGATGCATATTCCGGCTCTTGGCCTGCTTTAATGGGGATATCTACGGTACTGGGAATATACGAGGGGTGCTCGCGCCCCTCCTCATCAAAGCGGGGCAGGTCCATCGGCCAGCCCTCGGCCATATGAATGCTCAGGGTGGCGATTGACTCATCATTCGCGGTGAGGGCTGCGGTACCGTCACCCTTATGCGCATCCCCATCAATGACCCATGCGGTTTTTATATCTCCCTGGGCCTGGAGTTTACGAATTGCTATCACGATATCGTTAATTATACAGAACCCATGTCCGAAATCGGCGTGGGCATGATGAAACCCACCGCCGAAGTAGAAGCAGGATGCTTGCTGCAGGGCCGTGCGCATGCATTGCAGGCTGCCGGCGGTACGAGTGCACATCACCTGAAAGATATCAGTGAGGGGACTTTTCGCCAGAGCCGGGTCGAAACGATGGTAGTTGCCATGCTCGTCTATCAGCTCATAGGCTTGCTGCAGCAAGCTTTCGAGTTCTTCCGAGTAGAGCTTCTGCACATAGGCGCTGGAATGTACCCGTGCAATATCCACGCGACCGATCTCTTCTGTTTGCTTAGTTGTGAGGAGAGTGGGCATACGCGGACCTATTATTTTATGCTGCTGAAGAGCATCGATGGTGGTGCCGGCCCGATTATCAAGTACCGGAATCTGCATGCCGAAATGCTGCAGCCCCGGCAGGTTGGGGTAAAAAAGTAGTTGCATGCTCTCTATTGTAGGAACTTTTTAGCAATCACTCAAGGTAAGGGAATCTAAATGTTGGCGTCTTTCGACTTCCAAATCTCTGCAAAGGTGCCTTTCTACTTGCCCAATTAAAAAATAAAGTTTATTATATATATAAAATACGATACTAACATTGATCAAAGCTTTGGAGGAAAGATGGGTTTTTTATATGTAATTGGAGCACTGCTTATTCTGTTTTTCGGATTTCAATATTTTATGGTGTTGAAAATGAAGTTGAAAAAGG
>JAWLDZ010000046.1:0-18709 GCA_041686355.1 Spirochaetaceae bacterium | reverse complement strand
GGGCCGAGGTCGCCATTGCGCAGGCTCCCTCGCTGCTGTTGTATTTGAATAGTCTCGGCCACTTTACGTGCCATTTGAGCGGTGGTAAGTCCGTTTTCGGTGCGTAGTGTGACGGTTTGGGACAGCTCCACGGGCAAACGCATATCTATCCGGTCGCAGAATGCGGCACCTATCTTCTTCCAATAACGATGCAGCTCTATGGGGCTGCACATACACAGGGAATCCACCTGACCGAGCTTTCCGCAGGGGCAGGGGTTGGTGGCCATTAACAGTTGAAATTGGGCGGGAAACCAGTAATGGCAGCCCGAGCGGGCTATCTGGACAATTCCCCGTTCAATCGGCTCACGCAGGGATTGCAGCAGGCGGTTCCCAAACTCCAGCGCCTCATCGAGAAACAGCAAGCCGTGGTGTGCGTAGGAAATCTCGCCGGGCTGGACATTCACCCCGCCGCCAATCAGCCCTTCCCTGGAGGCGGTGTGATGGGGGGCCCGGAAAGGGGGTCTGGTAATTAAACCGGAACCCGCCGGCAGTGCGCCGCCGATAGAATAGATCCGGGTTACCGCAATCGAGGCCTCCCGTTCAAGATCGGGAAGCAGGTTTCGGAACCGCAGGGCCGCCATAGTTTTGCCGCCCCCCGGAGGACCGAATAACAGCAGATGGTGCCGTCCGGCCGCGGCAACCATACAGGCCCGCTTAAGTTGCTCCTGCCCTATCAGCTCGGCAAAATCAAGTCCACTACTTAACTGACTGCCGGATCTTTCGGGGGTCTCAGAGGAGTCCCCGGCGGCCCCTTCTTCACCCCCGCCGTTGTCGTCATTGTCCCCGGTAACAGATTCAAGACAATCTGCAATATAGCTCTCCTGAAAGCCGTGCTGCAAGAGGGTAAACAGATGGGGCATTTCGGCGAGATGGGAAAGCGCCACCGCCTTGCTTCCGGCTACCGTGCGGGCTTCATTCAAATTCTCCCGGGGCACCACACAAATGTGGGCACCGCTCTGCAGCGCCGCATGGACAGCAGCCAAAACTCCGGGCACAGGGCGAACTCGTCCCGACAGCTCAAGCTCACCAACAATCAGGATGGTATAGGTCCCCGGTGACGGCACCTGCGAATCGACCATTAAGAGGGCCGCCGCCATAGGCAGGTCGAAGGCCGCCCCCTGTTTCCTCACCCCCGCCGGGGCGAGGTTGATCAATATCCGCTGCCGGGGTACTCGAAAGCCGGAGTTTCGTACTGCCGCCCGCACCCGCTCCCGGGCCTCTTTTACCGCACTATCCGGCAAGCCAACCACATCCATTCCGGGAATGCCCCGCCGCAGATCTACCTCCACCGTTACAATATCTCCGGAATACCCCCGATTTACAAAACTTACAATTTGCATATCGCCTCCTATATAGAAAGGGGGTATTCATGTCCATCTGATTCAATAAAAGGTTAAATTGAAAAAAAATTGAAGTAGTCAGCCCGGATTAGCCGCGCTGTTGGATTTGAGCGTCCATCTCTCGGCGAACCATCTGGTCGCATTTTTCATTCAGCTCATTCCCCGAATGACCCTTTACCCAGTGCCAGCTAATGGGCAGCGTATCAGCCAAGGCTTTCAGCTGCTGCCAGTACTCCTTGTTTTTCACCGGCTTTTTAGCGGAGGTCTGCCAGCCGTTCCTCTCCCAGTTGTGAATCCAACTTGAAATTCCATTTTTTACATACTGGCTGTCGGTATACAACTCGATGGTACGATTTGACTCCTTCAGCTCCTCCCGCACGGTTTTTAAGGCCTCAATCACGGCGGTCAGCTCCATGCGGTTATTGGTGGTAGCCGGAGACCCGCCCGAGCGCTCCCGCTGCAGCTTGCCATCATTCAGCACAAATGCCCATCCGCCGGGGCCCGGATTCCCGCTGCAGCCGCCGTCGGTATATATAGTTATCGCTTCTTGTCCCATACGCTGTACTCCTGGCGCTTACCCTACGCCGAACCGACCTTTTTTATCAAGCCCTTTTTACTAAAGCCCTTTCAAAAGCGGGTTGCATTACAGGCCGCTTTCGCACTACACTCATTTTAAATGGCGTTAAGTAACAAAGAGTTGAGTAATAAACAGAGCCTCAGCGATGAGGTTTATTCTTATCTTGAATCCAAACTCATTTCCGGAGAGCTTAAATACGGGGATACCCTTAATATTAAGCAGCTTGCCCTTCAGATAGGGGTAAGCACAATACCGATTCGAGATGCCCTCAAGCGGCTTGAACATGAGGGAGTGGTGGTTATCCAGCCCCGCAGCAGCTGTTATGTGGCCGAACCTTCTCAGAAGGACGTACTGGATGCGTTTGAACTACGCGAGATGATCGAAATGCAGGCGATCCGTTCGATCTACAGGACAGTCGAGCCTGAAAAGCTGGCTGGATTGGACCAGATTGTCACTAAAATGAAAGAGATAGTCACGCATCCGCCGGAGGAGCATCTGTCCCAATATATCCAACTGGACAGCGCGTTTCATAATAAGCTGTGTGACCTAGCCGGGAATCGGTTTCTCAGCAAATTCTACCATGAGCTCTACTTGCATCTGAATATGACGGAAATATATGGTATCGGAGGGCCGGTTGACATACAATCAACCTATGAGCTTCACCGAAAAATACTTTCATATTTAAAACAAAATTCCGCTGAGGCGGTTGAACTGCTGCAGCGTCACCTCGAACGGGGACGTAAAAACCTCACAGAGGGAGCCGGTTTTCAGAAGCTTCGAAGGGAGTAACTCAACGAGGCGATAAGCGGGAGGAAAAATGCCGGAACAGTTAATCTTAAAAAATCTAGAGTTCATTAAGGTTTTGCCCTACTGGGCCCAGGACTTATCTTACAAATATTGTTCTAAAACTACCAATCTTTATATTGTCCATGGAAATATTCGCGATTTCCTGCCCAATAAAATGGTCGAAGGGGAGTTTATTTTTGTGAGAATTCAGGAGTTTATCTCCGAGGTTCTGTTTGGGAATAAAGACATCATTGTCTATTATGACCGCTCTTCAGGAATCAACTTCTGCGATGGGGAAATGCGTAAAAACTATCTAGCGGAGATGCGACGCCTGTTTCCAGAAGAGGATCCGGAAGACCTGGTTTCGAAGAACCCCAGCAAGGCTTTTGATTATCTAGAAAAGTATTTCCTGATGAACATTCCCCACAAAAAGCGGATAGTTTTAATAATGGACTATGCCGAAACAATTGTGCCGAATGTTGACCTTTCTCATATGGATGAAGAAGACCGCTACTGTATGGTGACCCTTAATCGGTGGGCCCACGACCCCATTTTCACCCAAGGGGATGTATCTATCATTCTGCTCACCGAAAACCTGGCGGACTTGAGTCCCCGCCTGGTTCGTTCACCCCACACGGTAAAAGTAAACATACCCCTGCCCGATGAAACAGTACGTGAGAGCTTTTTAGAGTACCTCAACCGTAAGGAAGAGCTGATTATAGAGTACCGACTGAATTGCCAACGAATAGCCAAGGTAACCAGCGGCCTTAATCTTATGAATTTGAACCAAATCGCCGCCGAATCATATCAGGAGAACCGTCCTGTTTCGATGGAGTATCTGCGGGAGAGAAAGAAAGAGATTATCGAAAACGAGGCATCGGGGCTGCTGGAGTTTATTGAATCCGAGCACGACCTCTCCTATGTCTCGGGCCACGATTTTGTGAAAAAGCGTTTCAAAAACGCTGCCAAAGCTATTAAACAGGGCCGTACCGACGTACTTCCTATGGGCTACCTTATCTCAGGACCGGTGGGCACGGGAAAAAGCTTTATGGTCGCCGCCTTTGCCGGTGAAATCGGAATACCGATAGTCAGATTCCGTAATTTTCGATCAAAGTGGCAGGGAGTCACCGAGTCCAACATCGAGAAAGCCCTGAATATCCTTAAGGCGATGTCCCCGGTGGGAGTTATGATCGATGAGGCGGACGCCTTCCTGGGCGATCGTAACCAGGACGGAGATTCAGGTACCAGTAACCGAGTATTTGCACAAATTACTTCGTTTATGGGCAACACTGAATATCGCGGTAAAATTATCTGGTTTTTAATTACCTGTCGACCAGACCTTCTGCCGATCGATATTAAGCGCCAGGGGCGTGCGGAGGAACATTTAGCCCTCTTCTATCCCGAAAGCCAGAGTGAACGGGAAGACCTCATCCAGACTCTTATCCGGAAGCTTAAAATCAAGATCCAGAAATTCAACATCTACGATATGCTGAAAAAGCACCACTTTGAATCATCCGGGGCGGATCTGGAGGCCATTCTTATCCGGGCTAAGTTCAATGCGGCCATGCAGAACCATGTCATTATTACCAGGGAAGATATGGAAGAGGCGATCCGCGACTTTATACCGCCGGCTTACCCCCACGAGATCGAGCTGCAGAATCTGGTGGCAGTGCTTGAGTGTACCAGTCGAGAAATGGTGCCGAAGCGCTATCGCAATTATGATCGCAGTAAAATAGTACCTCAGATCCGTGAGCTCAAAGAGCTTTTAGGTGAGCGAGAATAAAAACAAAAAAAATGGAGCAATGATATGCAACTTACACGTACACCCTACGGAACAAGCAAAGCTGGAGAGGCGGTGGACGAGTTTTCAGTGGAAAACTCCCACGGAGTATCCTTTAAGCTGATAACCTACGGTGCAAGCATTACATCGGTAAAAACACCGGATAGTTCGGGGCGGATTGATGAGATCACCCTTGGTTTCAATTCTCTGGAAGGCTACGAAGGCCCCCACCCCTACTTCGGAGCTACCGTCGGCCGGGTTGCCAATCGAATCGGCCATGGCCGGTTTGTATTAGGCGACACTGAATATCAACTTGACACTAATAACAAGGGCAAGCATCACATCCACGGCGGCCTGCAGGGCTTCAGCCGCAGGGTCTGGGAAGCCTTTCCGGTAAAGAAACAGAATGAGGCAGGAGTAAGCCTTTCGCTGACCAGTGAGCACATGGATCAGGGCTACCCCGGGACCCTGGATGTGAAACTGACGGTGATGCTCTCGGAGCAGAACGAGCTGAGCTTCTCCTACGAAGCGGCCACCGACCGGCCCACCCCGGTAAGCCTTACCAACCATACCTACTGGAACCTGAGCGGAGAGTGCAGCGGCAGCATCACCCCGCATCTGCTGCATCTGAACTCCGAACGCTTCGTGGAGGTTGACGAAGAGCTGATTCCAACCGGCCATATTGCTCCGGTCAAAGAGAGCCCCTTCGATTTTCGAAACCCAAAGCCGATCGGCAAAGACTTAGAGGCAGCCGGAGGCTACGACCACTGTTATACCCTCTCCCAAGAAAACGCCCTATCCATCCCGGCGGCTCGGGTCAGCGATCCAAACAGCGGGCGGGTGATGACGGTATTTACAATATCCCCGGGAATTCAGTTCTACTCAGGCAATTTTCTCAATAATCTGGCTACACGCTGCGGTAAGGTAGAAGCCCATGCAGCCCTGTGCCTTGAGCCGGAAGAGTACCCGGACGCAGTGAACCGACCGGAGTTCCCCGATGCGGTGCTTAGCCCGGGGGATCGCTATATTAGAAAATCAGTGTACCACTTCAGCATTAGCTGATGCATATAGTTTTGTAATAATTTAAACAAGGGGAGCTTTATGAGTTCAGCGCACACTCCTTTACAGGTAGATTTCATTCTCACCGATGTAGAACCCACTGATAAACAGCAGGTACTGGAAGTGCTTGCAGAAGAGGCGGCAAAAACAGATGTTCTGTCAAAGTACAAGGCCAAGGATCTGTATAAACGCCTTGACCAGCGAGAATCTCTGGGCAGCACCGGCTTTGGTGAGGGCGTGGCGATTCCTCACTGCGCTATCGATAATTTAGATGATTTTGTATTGGGTTTAATGGTCAGCTCACGGGGCGTTGATTTTGGCTCTATCGACGGCAACCCGGTACAGCTGTTTTTTCTGATTATTGGTCCCACCGAGCAACGCAACCGGCACATCAAAATTTTATCGGCCATCAGCAAGATGGTAAAAACCCCCGGCGCGGTTGATAACCTACTTCGGTTACAAGACCGAAATAAGATCGAACAGCTCCTAAAGGAGCACCTCACCATCCGTGAAGAGAAACCGGACACCGAGGGCTACTCGCTTATCAACACATATATTCAAAAAGAAGAGATTTTTGATGAGATACTCGAGCTGCTTTCCGCCGAAGTGGAGGGCTCACTCACGGTAATTGAAACCCAAAACGCCGGGGAATACCTCAACCGCTTACCCCTCTTCTCATCCTATTGGACCGAAGGCAGCTCAACCTTCAACCGCCTGATCCAGGCCGTGGTACCCAAATCCCGCTGTAATGACCTGATCCGTCAGATCAACTTAATTGAAGACACTTATGCCGATAATCCCGGAGTACTTGTCACCGCTCAAGAGTTGATGTACGCCTCCGGTTCGATAGATTTCTAAGCATATGAATACACTTCAAGCTTTACAACAGACCATCGGAACGATGAACCTCCCCGCATTGTTAACAGTTGGAATCATGACCCTGGCGGGCCTCTACTTCGGTAAAATTACCAAGTATATAAAGCTGCCTTCGATTATCGGCTTCATGCTGGTAGGGGTTCTGCTGGGCCCCAGCCTGTTTAACCTTATCAGTGAACATATGCAGAACAAACTCAGTTTTATCACTGAAGTCGCTTTAAGTTTTGTTGCTATCAGCATCGGCCTTGAATTGAAAATGACCACCCTCAAACAGCAGGGAATCGGGATAGTCATTATTATCATTACCGAATCGCTGCTCGCCTTTACCCTCGTAAGTCTGGCGGTCTACTGGTTTACCGCCGATCTGCCGCTCAGTCTTCTCTTTGGAGCTATTGCTCCGGCCAGTGCACCGGCGGGAACGGTGGCTATCATTCAGGAATATAAAGCCCGGGGAAGTCTGACCAAAGCCCTATACTCGGTGGTCGGTTTTGACGATGGACTGGGTATCATAATTTTTGGCTTTGCAGCGGCAATCGCCAAGAGCCTGGTGGGACAGGCCACCGGGAGTGCTCCCGAAAGTTTTTTGACTCTCCTTACCCCGCCGCTGTTGGAAGTGGCCCTGAGCCTGTTGGTAGGGGTTTTGATATCCCTGATGTTTGTCTTTCTTGCACGGCGGCTCTCCAGCAAGCGCGACTTGTTTATTCTGCTGGTTGCCTCAGTGTTTATTGTCGCCGGGCTGAGTGCTGTACTGCATCTGTCTCTTATTCTGACCAACATGATATTCGGCTTTATAGTTGTGAATACCCAAGCCAATAGTCTGCTGAAAAAAATTGAGGGCGAGCTTTCAAATGTCATGCCCCTGCTGTTTGTCCTGTTCTTTGTCCTGGCTGGAGCGAACCTGCATGTGGCGGCCCTGCCTTCCCTGGGCTTATTAGGAGTAATCTATATTATAAGCCGCTCCCTCGGTTTGGCCGGAGGCGCATCCCTTGGAGCTCTTATCGGCAGGGCTGAGCCTAAAATCCGTAAATACCTCGGTCTGGGCATTCTCAGTCAGGCCGGAGTGGCTATAGGACTGGCATTGATTGTAAAGCAGGAGTTTTCCGAACTGGGACAATGGGGAGCTGAAATCGGCAGCACGGTAATCACCACCGTCACCGCAACGAGCATCTTCTTTGAGCTGATCGGGCCAATTTTGACCAAGTTCGGCCTGCAAAAGGCTGGAGAAATCCCCGCGACCCCAGAAAAATAGCACCGCCATAGCCGACAGTCCATGCCCTGCAGCAAAACGCTACTTGCGCAGCAGCCCCTGGATTATCATCTCCACCGCCTCATCCTCCGACAGGCCGCGGGACATCAGGGTTTGCAGCTGCTTTGAATCGACCGAACCGATAGCCGCCTCGTGGGTCACATGGGCTTTGGGATGACGCACATCGACTATCGGAATAGCCTTCGCCTGGGCCTCATCCTGTACAATTTCATTACAATCTACATGACCCACAGCACCCTCGGCGGTAGCGGTAAGTTCATTATAAATTACGGCCTGAGCCTGGTTGCGTACTGCAATATTACTGGTCAGAACACCCCTGGAGTATTCGCCGGAAAGGTTGCCGGCTTCTCGAATTTTTATTATATCATCCTGACGGCCGCTGATGCGCGAGAGCAGCTCCAGAACAGAATGGGGGCCGCACTCGGCTTCGTAGTCGATATCGATTAGCCCCACCCTGCCCTTGATAAGCTCAAATTCGGTCGCAAAACGACTATGCTCCTCCAGCTGCACCTTGGCCTTCGGGATGACTTTAATACCGCTGTCCATACTATGCACATGCCGCTCAAAATACCTATACTCCGCACCCGGTTCCAGATGAATGTTAGCATCCATGATGTGTTCTACTTCAGTTGCATTTGAAAAGCTGCAGTGCGAAATAAAGTGAGCCTTGGCCTTTGTACCAAAACGCACGTTCATCCGGATGTGCTGCAGTCCGTTCTCCAGCATGCCGAAGCAGAAATACACCGGCTGTTCAATTATAGTTCCGGCCTCAACCAGAATATCCACATCTACTCCGCTGCTGGTCTCCTGCGATTCGACCTTCAGACCTTCCACCAGGGTGGTGTTCAGCACCTGGTTTCCGTGGATCTCGACATGGGCAGTTCCATCATCAAAGGAGTGGCTGTGCATGTTAATGGTTGACAACAGACGATCAATTGCAGATTGCGTGCCTGGGGTTTGTTTACTCATAGCAGCGCCTCTTCATCGGGAACATTCTTGTGGGTACAGGGTACACATTTGCGCTCAAAATAGGAACTCAACTGTTCAACCGTACCCTTGTCTACCAGGGCACCGTTACACAATAAAAATGCATGGTCGGCGTGTTTCAGCACCTCTCCGGAGTGGGTGATCATGATAACAGTAGTTCCATGGTCCTTCAGCCATTCCAGTACATGAAAGATTGACTGAATAGCATCGATGTCTACTCCCGAATCGGGTTCATCCATTAAGACCACCTTAGGATGCATGGCCACGATAGAA
This sequence comes from Spirochaetaceae bacterium, assembly GCA_041686355.1. Classification (GTDB taxonomy): domain Bacteria; phylum Spirochaetota; class Spirochaetia; order DSM-16054; family Sediminispirochaetaceae; genus DSBN01. Next base: position 9,725 of record JAWLDZ010000046.1, on the reverse strand, counting down.
GCCAGTTCTATCCGCTTGCGCTCGCCCCCGCTGAGGGTCGTATCTACGTCCCGGTCCAAATATCGGTCGGGATCAAGCCCGACCATATTCATGACCTCTTCAGGACTCTTCGTGCCGCTGCTTTTGTCCCCTGCCCGCCGGATGAACTCCCGCACCTTGATACCGTTGAACCGGGCCGGTTCCTGCCAGGCGAGGGTAATTCCCAGTTTTGCACGCTCATCGATAGAGAGCTCTTTGATCGATTTCCCTTCAAACAGAATATCACCTGTGTGGGAGCGGTAATCCGGGAGCCCCATAATGGTGTGAGCCAGGGTAGACTTACCGGCCCCGTTAGGACCCACCACCGCATGGATATGTCCTTCCCAGAAATCCATTGACAGTTCAAATAGTATTTGCTGCTCCTCAAAGGAGAGAGAGACCTTCTTTAATTCAATAATTCCCATTATTAGTTCCTATCATTAATTCCTATCATTAATTATTTCCCATCAATTCCCATGGATTTTTTCCTTCAGCAGTTCGTAGTAATAGCGTGGTTCAATCTTATCCTCCGGTACATTCAGTGCCTGCAGCACCTCACGCAGTTTCTCGCGTGCAGGGCTCACTTCCGACTGATGGTCCACCAGTATTTCAATTTCTACAAACCAGCCCAAACCCTCTACAAAACTTAATTCAATACCCACATTCTCAAAGCTGTACAGCTCACCCTGTTTGTGCTTCTCAATATACACTCCATACTCAAGGTATTCACAAAACTTGATGAATGCGTCGGCATCATCTACCTGAAACTCATGTTCCCGGTTTACCTCTATCCCATCGGTCCGCTCTTTCTGCTTATAGTTCACCGTATTCGAATCAGCTTCTCTTCGAATGCGGAATAGCGGTATTTCCTGTTGGGGCCGCGAAAAATAGGTATCCCGTTTCTCATACAAGTTTTGGAACTCTGCAATTGCCCGGATATTCTCGCGGAGGCGCTCTAGCTCCTGTACCCAGGCCTTCATTTCTACTTCAATCGCCATGTTAGTCTTTCCAGGGGAAGATCATTCCCTTCAGTGACCGCGGTCCGACTTTCTCTTTCTCGTTCATCAGCAGAGCGCCCCAGGGAATCTCCTTTGGATTTGTGTCCGGATGCTCTTCAATATAATCATACTTGTACATCAACAGTTTCAAAGCTATCTGATGGGAATAGAGAATTGAACTTATACCGGGTACCAAAAAGGCGGTAGCCAAGGAGATCAAAAAGTTTATCAGGGAATATACTCCCATAAAAACCGAAAAACCCGGGTTGTCGAAAAACAAAATCAAACTCTTTTTCAAAACTTTCTTAACCTCGGTATTCAACTGACGCCGTACAGGAAAAATCCACAGAGAAATAAACCACCAGAGCACGGAAACCCAAAACAAAATTGCCAAGGCAGCCAACCCAAAGACACCTCCCAAGGAGATGTAAAAAGGAAAGCCAATCATCAAAATGAGCACATGGATAGTGGTAATGGTTCCAAAGACGGCGGAGAGCTTCCACGTAGACGTAATGTAACTTGGGAAATCCCTAAACTCCGGGGCACGATCGAATACAAGATCGCCTAAAAAAAGTGAAACACCCCCTGCATAAAAATGAAACAAGTATATAACCAGCACCAACATAAATATGGTAAGTGCTACTCTTCCGGAGGCGATCATTGGAATTGCCAGGAAAAAAATGATAAGCAGAATGAAGCCCACATTCAGAGCAATCAAAGTAAGGAGGTTGTCCCACCCATCGAAGAACGCCTTCTTTATAAAAAAACCTGTCATCTATGTTTACACCCTTTTTTTCTTAATTTTATTCTTAAAAATTCTATTTTTGAACCCGCAGAAAAGGATACGCGACCAACGGCAGCACCGCTAGGGCGCACATTGCCCATCCAAGACCAATTGAACCCACTAATGCACCGAAAATCGGTGAAGCAACGGCCACCACAATAGTCTTTAGCTGACTTTCAGTGGATAGGCCGGTAGCCATTACCGTTCCTTTTATCTTTTCGCTGACATACCCAACCGTCATGGGTCGGCGGAGGTTTTGCAGCACATAAAAACCTATAAACAACACCACCGCAACTAGGGATGCATTGTAACGCATACTCACCCCTACGGCAACCATCGTTATAATCGATACCAGGTAAGTAAGGTTCAGCCCCTTCTCGGGAGTACTAAACCATTCGGAGACTTTTCCGGCTCGCTGCGAAACCGTTGCGGTAAGCATATACAGGATAAAGTAGAGACCCCCAATTACCAGGGCCACCCTCTTTTGCTCACCCAGGGCAAGCAGAACCGGAAGGCCCAGGGCAAGGTTTCGCATAATAGGCTGGATGTAATCCTTGGAAGTCTTGAACACTCCGTCATACAGGCTTGAGTTCAGCATCAAACGGCGCAACTGTCGGTATTTTAGCAGATCTCGAAAATCGAGTAAGGTCGCCTGTACAGAAGCTCGCAAGCTGCGCTTTATTTTTTGGCCCACAGCCTCATCTGAGTTCACCGCCTCTTCACCCGCCTGCGGGCCGCTACCTGCACCGACAGTCTCGCTGCTGAAATCAAGGTATTTGGGATAGCTCTTGAGAAGCAGAAAACCGATTATATACGGGATAATGCTGTAAAGAAATACCTGGTGGTACTGTCCATGGGCAAACACAATCAGACCGGCCAGCAAAGCCGACAGCGCCGATCCGCGCTGCGCCCAGCTGCGGGTATGTCCGTAGTAGTGAACTTTCTGGTCGGCTATTCCCCGGCGGGTTATGTAATCGAGAATCATCGCTTTATGAGTGCCGGTTCTGAAAGCCTCGCCGAGAGCAAACAGCATCATTGCTCCTATATAGGGAACAAAGGCGGGAAAAAAATAGAATACCAGGAAAGAGAAGATATAGGCCACAAAGGCGGCCATCATCGACCTCCGCCGACCATATGAATCCGCAATAATACCGGAGGGAATCTCCAATATATTAGTGGCAATTTCACGAATACCGAAGAGTATACCAATTTCGAAATAACTTATTCCTACCTCTCTGAAAAAGAGAATCAGATAAGGGTCAAAAAAACGCAGATTTTTAACAAATCCATAGAAAGAAAATTTCCAAAACTGAATATCCTTGCTAAACTTTTCCATGAGACGAGTATACAAAAAAAAGCTGCTCCTGAGAAGCAGGAACAGCTTAATGAATTAGTGGCGAAGGGATTTGAACCCCTGACAAAACGGATATGAGCCGTTTGCTCTACCAACTGAGCTACGCCACCACGGTCTCCAAGAATATACCAATGGATTGCATTTTATGTCAATATGCTTAGCATATGAACTGGGACAGGAAAAAATAATTTAAGGAGAACCCAAGTGACCCACACATGGACAACACAAGTTCGAAGCTATGAGCTTGACATGCACCGGCATGTGAACAACGCTACCTACCTCAACTATTTTGAAGCGGCCAGAATGAACTTTTTAAACTCCATAGGCTTCGATTATACAAGACTTCTTGAGCAAGGCTTTAGCCTGTTTGTAGCCAAAATAGAGGCTCACTACAAGGCCCCCGCTCTTTTGAATGACGAAATCTACGTCACCACCGAATCCTCTAAGCGGAAACGCTACAGCGGGGTTTTTCGTCAGATAGTCTACCGTGCAGGAACAGAACTCTGCAGTGCCGATATCACATGGGCATGTGTAAACTCTGAGGGCAAACCGGTCCCCCTTCCCCAGGAGTTCGAACTACCGGAACTTCAACCGGGTGACAAGGACATTACCATTTAGACGTGCTGATTTAGACAAGCTTATAACGCTTGCTGAGGGCGTATAAACGTGAGTTCCAATAGTTCATAGTTACATAGCTCCGGCGATCGGAGGGATCGGATATCCGGCCGGCGACTTTCTGAAGACTTTGGAAGGCCTTACTCAGTATCGTAGTCATGTTGAGCTCTTCCTTTTCACTGCTCACGGGCAAGGTGATGGTACGGAAGTAATAATAAAGATGGCGGTACGGGTCCTGGCGAGTGAGTCGCTCCTGGGAGAACAAACGCTCAAATGCAGTTAGGGACTCCTCTTCCTTCCCAAGTTCGTGCAATAGGAATCCTTCCAGAGCATACAGAAACTGCAGCGGGACATCGTACACTCCAGGTATTTTTAGGCCAAAGTTTTCAAAGGGTTCATACCCATCACCCGGCAAGTGCACGATTGGTACAATGTCATTCTGTTCATTGATCTGCCGCCGGCTTATTGCGGCAACAACATAGCGATACGCCTCTTCAATATTACGGTTAAGCAAGTGCCCCTCGGCCTGGAAGTGGAGAGTCTCGCTTGTTTCGGGAAGTTCTTGCAGTAAAGCTTGGGCAGAATGGATGAAGCCCTGGTACATATGCGAGCGCAGCATCCATGCGGTGAGCAGATTTTTCCTTTCACCACAAAAATAGAGACGATCGTGGGTGAGCAGAGACTGAAACAGTACATGAGCTTCACCGTAACGACCAAGCTCAAACTGGATGCGAGCCTGCAGCATCATAGTATACCGCTCCCAGCGACGGCGTCCGGTGTCCTGCGCTTTCTGAAGGGCCGCCTGGGCGTGGGAGGATGAGAGTGAATAGTCTCCGGTAATAAAATGGCTTAAGGCAGTCAATGCGGTACTTTCACACGCAGCTGCAGTGAGGATGGTATCAAAAGTTTTTTGGCGGGCCTGCCGAAAATACTCCGCCCCCTCCGTCATTCTTCCATTTGTCAGCATCACCTTACCCAGCAGCAGCGTTGCCCGTGCTTCCAGCTCTGGAAAGTTCTGTTCCTGCACCTGCAGCAAGGCCTGTTTAGTCTTGGTCAAAACCAACGAGGGGTCACCCCGTCGACGCCACAAATAGGCACCTTCCGCAAATAAAAACAACACCTCCGGTATACCACTCTCCCTTACCACCTCATTCTCGTCCTGATCGAAAAGCTCACGGTATATCTCCGAAGCCGCATCAATCGAACCGTCCCAGAGGCAGGCTAAAAGCTCTATACACAATAAAGCGGGTTTATCCTGTCTTGCCATCCATTCCGGTACTGCTTTTATTAATGGCTGTAAAGGTACCTCAGAGTCGGATAGAAGTTCCTCCACTAAATGCAGAGCAATCCGGTTGATACTCTCCGCAGAGAAATCAAGCTCTTTGGCTATCTGCAGAACCTCGTAATAATTAAGCTCACTCAAATGGGAGATGACATACTGTTCAATAAAGTAGTTGCTACGGGTTTTATCGAGGGAAGGGCTGGTCCGCACATTCCTAGGCAGAGAGGGGCGGGTCGGCAGAAAAAAATCGGTGCTTCCCAGATAACCCAATGCTCTCAGCTGATAAAGACTTTGTTCTACTATTTCACGACGTAGCCCTAACTGCAGAAAAAGTTCCAGCAACTTATCCCTGTCCAGAAGCCCCTTCAAGACGAAACACGTATACAAAATTGTATGAAGCTCTTCCGGAGCCTTACCAAAAGAGTTCCTCCGACGAGGCGGGTCACCACTGTATTCATACGCCTCATAGGGGTTGGCAAGGCGTGCTCCATATTGTTCTTGCAGCTTGGAGTGCCACTCTTCAATCTCAATTAAAACCGGTTCGATTCCTTTATCCAGGGATGTGCAACTGGATTCCTTTCTCAAGGTTATCACTGGTATGCCTTCACCGGTTCTTACAAGCAGCTCAATTTGCATCGCCAGAAATTCGCGAACCTCCTCCGGATATTCATCAAACCCATGTATCACGACTACCGGCGGAAGCAGCTCCCGACGCATTCGACTTGTGTATGCCTTTAAATACAGCTGGAAAAACAGTTTTATATCCGTGTCCGACCAGGTAGTCGTGGGCATGCTGTTTAGTCTCTGTAGTTCCTCCCACTGCACAGAATCCTGGGAGCTGAAATACTCCTGAGCCCCAGCAACTACTTTCTCGTCCAGTCGGTGCAATAAAGCCGAGTACACAGACCCCAAAGCGGGAAAATAATCTATTTCACACCACTCAATACCGCCCATGCCGGCCTCAAGAGACTGTAATACTAAATGAATCAGCAGACGCTTGCCGGTATACTGCTTCCCAAAGATTATGGGAACCTTCCGACTCCCTATATCTGCCTCCAATATCAAATCTATCAGTCGATCGCATAAGCCATCCTCAGCACAGAACTTTGGACTGGCTTGGGGACTCAAGGTCTCGCGTTCAAAGTCTACAATCCGGTAGTACTCTTCAACCTGCTCGAAATGAACAAAGTGACTGATAATATCTGCAGTAACGGCGGTACACCAAATGCCATTTTCCTCGGGCAACAGAAAAACCTCGCTGCCGATACGGTTCTTGGTCCTACTTTTTTGCAATAAACCGCCCTTCTGTAGTAGTACTGAAAAACCGGGGATATCATCGGACCATTCGCTCTGCATATTATGCAACGAGCGCAAAATTTCGACAATTTTATAAAGCACGTGTTCATCTTCTTCGCAGCTGAAACGGTAAAAGGGAGATTTATCCGTTTCGGCTTCAAACAAATGGGCCGGGAATAGAGACTGTATTTCATACACAATTTTTTCAGCTGTATGTGCATCTGTTCTCATTAATTGATGCACACCATCAATTTCTATGGTAATATTTATCATTCGTATTTATTTTAACGTAGAATCAAACAATGTAAAGTAAAAGCAGTAGTAAAAGATTGAGTTTATCATGATAGAGCTAAAAACAGTACACAATAGCAGTGAGACAGACAAATACATTGAATACAACGACAAAAAGTGTCGAAAGCTTGTATTCCGCATTGTACCGAATACCCCCTTTCAGGAAATTCTGGCCAAACTTAATCGGATAAAATTCGTCGGATGCCCAATTTCCACCGAGCATATCACCTACTCAGTACTTGAGTTGCTGAATAATTCCCTGCGCGCACAACGAGAACAGAATAATGAAAATCCAATATTATTAAGGTTTCAGAAAACCCAAACGGGGTTTAATATTTATTTGCGCGACTGGGGCGGTGGATTCGACATTACAGAACTTCCGTATGATATCAACACGAACATTGAAAACATAGACATCCACAATCAAAAGTTTGAACAGTATCGTCAGGCCCATGAATATATGCGTTTTGGCCTGGGTCTTTACCTGGCACGCAAAACCTTTCCGGTTTTTTCTCTTTTTTTTATTGACCACCAGGAAAATCCCACAGATTGGAACCCTGAGATAACGGCTGGAACGGTAATCGAACTGCACACGGGAGGCTCTATACTTCACACAAAAAAGAGGCAGGAAAATGCAGAACCGACGGATATCTGACCGTGCAATGTCATATGCCAAAACTGTTTTTCTTTTTTACGACATAATAGGATATATACGCGATTTATCGTTGACCGGCCTCCGGCTCGATATATTTGCCGATTCGTTTCCGGCGATTGGGGAGCAAGTACACACCACCGTCATATCACATCCCGATCTTAATCTCGACCCCTTTAACGTACTGACAAAAGTGCGCTGGGGCAGACAAGACGGTCCAATGATCGCGGTGGGATTAGAAATTGTCGGGTTTTCCTCTAAGCATGGGGACCACACATATCAGAAGCTGGTTGAGATATTTGAAGAGCTGAAGACCGGTTAATGGTTCACACCATGGGGTTCCCGCTACTATAGTTCGACCTTCGGAGGTTTTGCACCTCCCTCCCACAATTGATCATCCTTCTCTGTAAAGGGACGTCCGTAGACATGGTCAAATAGAAACCGGAAGTCCTCCGGCTGGATCTCCATAAACTGCAAGCCGTAATAGGTCATCCCATCAATCTCATACCGCCGCATCACCCGCCCGCTTACATGAATTGCACGCTTCTCAATATTCAACAGCAAATCAAGATCGGTCAAAAGTCCTATCGCCCGGGTCAGTTCTCCTGAAGGATAAGAAAAGAGGATCCCCGAGGCACTGATATTGATAATCTCGGCGTTAAAATGCTTTTTTTCCTGTTTATCACTTTGGAAATAGCCGTTCTCTTTCAGTGCATAGGCAAGCACGTAGGAAAACTCTAATGCAAAATCTAGTGTATCCAGGGTAAACGGGCGTTTGCGTTTGTGGCTATTGCTCAAATACACATACCCGACTACGTATTGCAAGTAAATAATGGGGCTATAGAGCTCGCAGAAAGTGCCGCTGCTGCTCTTTTCTTTAAAATACGCCAATACCTGCTGGCGATTCATACCCATAAAACTCCCTTCCTGCTGAGTTGGATCTGGAAACATATCCTGAGTGATAACGGGATGCTGCACAATCTGGCCATGCCGAGGTAATCCGCGATCAAGCTGGGGTATGAACAGGCTCTTACCTGTATCGGCAATCAACTGTTCCTCAAAACCGTTGGGTTCACGGTTTCGAAACATCACAATGTTATTATGTTCAGACATTCCCTGAGCTTTCTCTCGGAACTGCTCGATGAGCGATTGAATTTCATCAGTGTCAAAATACTCGGAGATCAAGGGCTCATCAACCTCCCGATATTCACGAGAACGGGGAAAACTGAGTTCAACAGTCACATCCTTATACTCAAAGCTCATAGAAAGCCCTTCCGGGCTTGGAATACGCTCAAATTTTCTTTCAAGGTTTTTCACTAAGCCGGGGGGAACAGCCACTTGGAGAGTCCTTCCTGGTTGAACAACTTTGGTCTCAAACATCATGGTATGGCCAAAATAAGAAAAATACACCCTCACCTGCTCTTTCCGCTTGAACAACTTCCCTTCATCAGTTTCACAACGGATGGATAGTACATCCTCTTCGCTTTCCACTGCGGTACCCTTCACCTGATGTTCCTGACCGTGAACATCCATCGGCATGTTCTGTTCGCAGAGCACCCCAAGTACATATTGCTTTTCAATTCTGCCTACTTTTTCACCCATACTCATTGCCCCCTTTTTTTAATAGTTTTGCATGCCGCTTCGCGACATGCAAAACGACGAAAATAGCCGGAGACGGCTATTTTCTTAATATTGGAAATAGCTATAATTATCCGGAAAATTGTTATACTCGGGTGGTACGTACTCCTCCTGCAATTCTCCTACATCAAATTCAATCGCCTGCATAGTCCATCTGTCCTCGGCAAACACCGCAACCGCATTTCCCGCCCCACGGCCAAGCTGAGTGATTACCCGAAAATCAAAACGAGCAGTGGCATCCTCCACATGAATCGCGCCAATGCGAATTTCTTCTATTTGGACATTTTGAGTCTCCCAGGCCTCCACCTGTACGGGCAAGCTGTCCTGAGCTGCAGGAGAAATCAACTGCTCCAGAATATTCATTTCTCCCTCAAAGGAAGCTCTTAGAAAGCGTTCACCCATGGCAGCCACTTTGTCATTATCGGTTTTACCCTCGGAATCACTATCATTGTCCTCATAAAATGCTAATTTCCCAATGATCAGATCGAAGGGGTAACGAGCTGTCGAACCGGACCGCTCTATAAAACCTGCATTCCGCTGCAACACAGCAGAGGGCGCGGTTACCCTTACCTCCGCATTGGATTCTGCAGGACCGTTTTCCCCTGCCCCTTCCTTTTCTGTTTCCTCTTCTCCAAAAATCAGCGTGCGCTCGGGTTTCTCAACCTTTTTAGTGCTTTCCCCTTGAGGACTGTCAATGTTCGCACTCTTCTGTTGCTCTTCAGTGCGGGGAGCACCGCTTTCTGGGGAGGACTCTTCACTTTTGCTGCAAGACAGAAAGACCCACACGCAAACCACTA